>NZ_JASATH010000002.1:0-108355 GCF_038440215.1 Inquilinus sp. OTU3971
GGCTAGAGCGGCGCCCCCACCCGCGCGCCCGTCCGCCGGCCTGCGGCCCCGGCCAGCATCGCCAGATGGGCCCGGGCGATCCCCAGCTTCTTCTCGAAGGACGTGCCGCATTCGATGCGGTGGAACAGGTCCTGCCGGTCCGACAGCGCGTCGATCATGCGGTCGACATAGGGCTGCCGGGGTCGGGCGCGGGCCACCGCCCGCAGATGGGCCAGGCCGTCCGGATCGGCCAGGTCGGCATCGAAGCTATCCCGGATCTCGCCAGCCAGCGCGGCCTCGAACCACGGCAGCAGCCGGGGATGGGTCAGCAGCACCCCGAACAGCGCATCGTCGCGGTAGCGGTGCCAGCGCGTGGTCAGCCGCCGGGCCTCGTCGTCGCCGACGCTGGCGAGGTCCTTGAACGAGCTGCCGCCGCCATGCCGGGTGACGGCGGCGACGCGCTCGCTCGACCGCAGCCCGAGCCGGTCCGCCACCCGCTGCCGGTAGCCCGAATCCAGGACCCAGGCGTTGTAGCCGATCAGCGACAGCCCGGGCATGGTGCCCTCGGCATAGGCCTCGAGCCAGTCGCGCTGGGCGAAGAGCTGGCGCAGGATCATCACCAGGTCCAGCCGCACCAGCCGCTTGCGGTGCATCAGGCTGGCGCACAGGTTCAGCGGGTCGCGCAGGAACACGAGATCGACCGTCCGGCCGCCGGCCGCGCGCTGCATCCGCCAGGCGGCCTCGAGCCCCAGCAGGGTCACACCCTCGAAGTTGAAGATCGTGGTGCCGTTCGCGCCCTTGCCCCGCGCCGCCGGGCCGGTGACGTCGCGCAGATGCGACCGGATCGGCTCGCCGATCACGGCGTTGTTGATGAAGGCGGCCGGCGTCTCCCGGTGCTGGCGCAGCCAGCGGACGAAGGCGTGGTGGCCGGATCGCTTGGTGGAAATGACGTTGATGAATTCGAGACTCATCCCGCGTACCGCTCTCCCTCGGCGTGGACGGATGAAGGCCCCTGCCCTGCGTTCCGGACAGCGGACGGCGCCGCCGTCGGCCGGCTTCGGGCCGGCGCGGTCATCCTTACAGGAAAGTAAAGTGGTGCAGAACCGCTAAGTTCGCCGCAGGGGCCGGGCACCCCGGCGCCGGGCGCCGGTCACGCCATCGTGGCCATGGCCGCAGGACCTCTCGTGGCGCCGTACCGGTTCAGGCCGGCGGATCGGCGATCTCGTCATAGCCGCGGTTGAGGAACTCGATCAGGCACAGACCGTGGCCGAAGGGGTCGGCCAGCTGCACCAGCCGGCCCCAGACCGCGGTGCGGATCTCGCCCTCGGCCATGGCGCCGGCCGCGACCGCCCGGGCCAGCGCCGCCGCGACGTCGTCCACCACCACGTCGAGATGCACCGGCGTCCAGTGCCGGGCATAGCCGCGGCGGCTGTCGCCGGCGCCGACCGTGCCGGCCGCCTTGCGCAGCAGATAAAGCGGCGCGGGCCAGCCGATCAGCTCGACCACCTCGCCGCCGAAGCGGCGCCCGACCGCGAGGCCGAAGGCCGCGGTGTAGAAGGCCACCCCGGCCTCGAGATCCGGCACGTCGATATTGACCAGCAGGCTCATGGCGATCCCCCTTCCCCGCCCGACGACCGTCCTATCCCGACAGTGCCCCCGGCTCGAGCGCGCCGAGGGCGGCGGCGAAATCGGTCATGTCGCCGGTCAGCCGGGCCAGGCCCTTGGTCGGCGACAGCGTCGCCTCGTCCATATAGAGCGCCCGGTTCAGCTCGATCTGCAGGGCATGGATGCCGGCGCGCGGCCGGCCGTAATGCCGGGTGGTGAAGCCGCCGGCATAGGGGGTGTTGCGGGTGACGACATAGCCGCGGCCGGCCAGCCACTGCTCCGCCGACTCGGTCACCGCCGCGGCGCAGGAGCTGCCGTAGCAGTCGCCCAGCACGACGTCGACGGCGCGGCCGCCGGGGGTGCGCGAGGCGCCCTGCGACGGCATCGAATGGGCGTCGATCAGGATGGCGTGGCCGAACCGCGTTCGGGTCTCGTCGACCAGCTGCCGCAGCGCCGCGTGATAGGGGGTGTAGCAGCGCTCGACCCGCTCCACCGCCTCGGCGAAGCGCAGCTTGCTGCGGTAGATGTCCTTCCCCTGGGCGACGATGCGGGCGATGGTGCCGAGTCCGGCGACGACCCGCGGCGAGCGGGTGTTGACCCAGCCCGGCAGCGCGTCGTCGAACATCTCGGGGTCGAGTTCATAGGCCTCGCGGTTGGCGTCGAGGAAGGCGCGCGGGAACAGGGCCCGCAGCAGCGGCGCCCCGCGCTCCGGCACCCGGCCGAAGATCTCGTCGACGAAGCCGTCCTCGGAGCGGCGCAGCGTGTGAGGGTCGAGCTTCGCCGCGGCCAGGAACGATGGCGGGTAGTCACGGCCGCTATGCGGCGAGGCGACCACGACCGGGAGGCGCCGATCCTGCGGCAGGGCGATCGCCACCGCGTCGGACGCCGGCGACTGCGAGGCGATTTGACCATCCATATCACCGTCATATCCCAGCGCCCCGGGGGCTGTCGACGGTACCTGTGGGGCAGGGGCGGTTTGATGCTTGCACCCCCCGGTTGATGATGCTACATGGGCGCTCCCCGCGGACGACCGGCTTCGGTCGTCCTTCCCGGTGCCGGGCGCGTAGCTCAGCGGGAGAGCACTACGTTGACATCGTAGGGGTCACTGGTTCAATCCCAGTCGCGCCCACCACCGGACCTCAGGAAAATCAAAGGATTAGTTGCATATCCCCTCCAAGGGGATATGGGGCCCTGCGCAGAACAACGCAGGAACGTGTCAGCCGATTGGCACGTTTTTGA
Organism: Inquilinus sp. OTU3971; assembly: GCF_038440215.1. Lineage (NCBI taxonomy): Bacteria > Pseudomonadati > Pseudomonadota > Alphaproteobacteria > Rhodospirillales > Rhodospirillaceae > Inquilinus > Inquilinus sp. OTU3971. Next base: position 2,824 of record NZ_JASATH010000002.1, read on the forward strand.
CACGCGGCCTTTCACTGCTTGTTCCGGCGCAGCTGCAGGCGATTCCCGCGCGACTCGTCGTGTGATATGCTGCACTCGTTAACCGGATTGACATTCAGTTTCCCTTTGCCCCTTTTTTCGCCCGAATCGGGGCACATATCTCGCTCAATTTCGAAGCCCAGGAGAACCAATGTCCAAGGCTGCGACGGTAGGGGTAGCTGACGTTGCCAGGCACATTCTGGACCTGGCCGGCCCTATGACCGCCATGAAGCTTCAGAAGCTGGTCTACTACGCCCAGGCCTGGTCTCTGGTATGGGACGAACGGCCCTTGTTTGCGGAGAGGATCGAAGCGTGGGCGAATGGCCCTGTCTGCCCAGATCTATATGAGCGGCATCGCGGGCGGTTTCAGCTCGGATCTTCCGATATCGTTGGCGATCCGTCGCGCCTGGACTCCGAGGCGATGGACACTATTAGGGCGGTCGTCGACTTCTACGGCAACAAGAGCGCTCATTGGCTTAGTCAGCTCACGCACAAGGAGCGTCCTTGGAAGGAGGCGCGTCACGGTTTGGCGGATGGCGATCGTGGATCCACTCCGATCACGCATGCTGCATTGGCGGAATACTACAGCAGCCTTTGAAATATTTCCGATCTCATTCGTCCAGAGAATATTGCATGAGTAAAAATAAACCAAAGAAGCAACCGGTATTCCGCGTCCAACCGGATACAGAAAAGAAGCCGAAATCTGAGTCATTCAATCTGACACCCGGCTTTCCTAAATTCAAAGGTGGCCATCTTGGGTGGCGGTTTTCGTCGGCCGATAAAGCCTCCGGACCGTTTAGCTGGTCCAATCTAAATGACGCCGGCGAATACAAGGATGTTCTTGAGAAATTGCATCAATTTGAAACAATGAACGAACATGCGATTGTGAATGGTGGCAGCCATACGGTCGACGTTGCCAATCTCTGCACAGCGGCTCAGAGAAGACTTGAAGAGTTGCGAATAGACGACGTTGACTACCTTATGTCGTTTCGGGTCGGGGCAAAGCCGAGAATTTGGTGCAGGCCAAACGGGCATATAATGATGGTGCTGTGGTGGGATCCGAACCATCAGGTCTGTCCATCGCCAAAGAAGGGCACGTGATGGACCATCACAGGGAAGCGGCGTGTGGGCCGGGGATGCCAACTGCGAGGCTCCAGCGAGCGATAGACCGCATTTAGCGGTCTGGCCTGCTCTCTTACACAATCCATAGAATCTTACGAATCGACTCGACTCTTGGCCCTTCTCGAGGTTAGAACATTTAGAGAACATTCCCGAGCGAGGAGCCTGCCATGGACGCAAGCCACCTCTGGCTCCATCCCGACGATCCGACCTCTCTGACGGACGAGCCGCCGCCCTATCCGACCGACCACGCCGAGATATTCGAGCAGGTGTCAGGCCGTATCATCGGCCGATGGAACCCGCGCACCGAGACAGTCGAGGCGCTGAGCGCGCTGCTCGACAGGCTCTTCGCCGAGACCCAGCGTGGCCCAGACATGCACTGCCTCCCGACGGTCGACATCGATCCGGAGCTGGAACCCCGCATCTACGCCATGGACCACCGCGGCATGTGCCTCGTCGTGTCCGCACTCGAGCCGATCATGCACATCGACAGGCTGCGACGACAGCTGGACAGGACCGACGATGTCTGATTTCACGATCGATCTGCGCGACGCGACGGGCAGCATTCTGGAAGCGTGCGCCACCAGCAGCAATCTCTACGCCGCGCACGGAGCCTACGAGGCGTTGGTCGCGCGCTACCCGGAGAAGCGTTACACCCTGCGGCAGGGCGTCCATGTGATGAGGGACAGCCATCCGGAACCCGCGCCGCCTCCGGTCGATTGCGGGCCGGGCGGGTGGGGCGAACTGGGACCTCCCCCGGAGTCGGTGAAGCGCAGCCAACACAAGCGTCGATGGAAGTAGCCATGCCGCGCGATCTGGCAGCGAAGATCCTAGACGTCGAGATCGATGAGGCCGTGCGCCGGCACGAGTTGCGCTGGCGCGCCCTCGAACTCGGCATGCGTGAAGACGAGATCGCCGCCCTGCTGCGGCTGGATCTCGACCAGGCCGAGCACCAGCTTAGGTCGATCAGCGTCGAACCATAAGGGAGGGGGAGATGTGCGGACGCACAACCCACGACATGACATGGGAGGAAATCTGGTCGCTCTACACCTTCGGCAAGCCGCCGAAGCGGGACCAGCCAAATAGCTATCACGACAGCTGGAATGTCGCTCCTACGACGATCAATCCGGTCTGCCGGCTCGACAAAGACGGTGAGCGCGACATCGCCATGCTGCGCTGGGGCCTGGTGCCGATCTGGGCGAAAAATCTGAAATTCGGGATGTCGTGCATCAATGCGCGAGACATCGACGAGAAGGGCGTAACCATCGCCGAGCGGCCGGCCTTCAGGGCTGCTTTCAAATCCCGCCGTTGCCTGGTGCCGGCGAATCTCTTCTACGAATGGCAGGCACAGGCCGACCCGGAGCTGCCGAAGCGGCCTTATGCGATTGGGCTGCGCGACGGAACTCCCATGACATTCGCCGGCCTTTGGGAGAGCTGGCACGACGCGGTGATCAAGGAGCCGACGCCGGAAGACTGGGTCCACACGTATACGATCGCCACGACCAGCCCCAACGCCCTGATGGCGCAGCTTCACAACCGGATGCCAGTGATCCTGGCGCCGGAGGACTGGCCAGCTTGGCTGGGTGAGGTCGAGACGACGCGGGAACAGCGCTTGGCGCTCCTGCGCCCCTACCCAGCCGAGGAGATGACGGCATGGCCGGTGACGACTGACGTCAACAACTCGCGCAACAACCGCCCCGATCTGATCGTGCCGATCGGGGAACCACTGGCGGCCTGATTATGGTTGGGGAAGGCATGAGCCCAGAGCGGCTGCAGCGTCTGACCAGGCTGCGCGACGAACGCAATCATGCGCTCGGCGACCGCTCTGGCACCGTCGGTGAGGGCGAATGGTGCATCGTCCTGCGCCGCAATCCTGAGACCGGGGAATGTGGCTGGGATCTGCTGCAATGGGGTTTCGTCCCACGTTGGGCGAAGGACCGGGCCAGCCCGCACTTGCACGCCCGGGCGGAGACCGTTCACGAGTTGCCCACATTCGGGGAGTCCTTCGCACATCGCCGCTGCCTGATCTTCTCGGATCGCTTTATCGAGTTCCGGACCATCGGCCAGCCTAAGGGCCAGGAGGTCGCATTCGGCCTGGCGACGGGGCGGAGCATGGTGGTTGCGGGCATCTGGGATGCCTGGCGCAATCCAGAGTCCGGCGATTGGCTGCGGACCTTTGCCGAGATCACCGTCGACGCGAACGATCTGGTCGGCGAGATGCACGATCGAATGCCGGCCATCCTGCCGCAGGAGGCGTGGCGGATCTGGCTGGGACAAGACCCGGCGACCGAATTGGAACTACGCGGCCTGCTGCGGACGTTCCCATCGGAGCTTCTGACCTGCTGGCCGGCGAAGCAGAAGCGCCCGCCCCCTGGAACGCAGCGCCGTCCGAACGAGATGCGGAAACCGCGGGGGCTTGCGCCCCAGTCGCCGCGGCAAGGCTCGCTGTTGTGAGCGCCGGGGCGTCGTAGACTGGAGACCGCTTCGATGGGCGAACGTCGACGGAAGGAGGCTGCGGCGCAGCAGGCGAAGCTGGACCCGATCCTGGTCCATGCCGAGGAATATGAGAGCGCGATCATCCAAGCCCTCGAGGCCGAAGCCGACGGCAGCCGGGAGGCGAAGATCAGGGCCATGCGGCGCTATCTGGACGCGTGCCGCTGCGTCAGGGAGATGACGACGGAGGATCGGACGCGCGCCGACCATCACCTGCAGGAGCGAGGCGAGATCCGGCCGGAGGACGAGCGGGAGGTCAACAACGCCCTCTCGCGCCTCAACGAGGAGTTGGAGCGCCAACTCGACCTATTCGAGGACGGCCCGGACGCTGAGCCCCTCGACATCCATCTCCACATCTTCATCTGACCGAACCGAAGCTGCACGACGGGCGTTGTTCCGGCATGGGCAAGGGGCACAATGCTTCCGACTGGACCGTCAGGCACACTGGCGACGAGGGCACTATCTCTGCCGGCGACTACCGCGGCCGCTTTAGGGTGCGCCGCGGCGGCATTGTGCAGATCATCTGGCAGGACGGGCCGGAGCCACGAGACGCCGGCCCGCTCGAAATAGCGGCGCAGGAGGCGATCGAGGCGGCGATCAGGCCGCGCGCATGAGCCGCCTGGCGGATCTGCACCGGTCCAAGGTCAATCTGAACGATGTGGCCCAAGAGCACAGCGCCCACCAGCGAAGGCCTGGACAACTTGCTTACGGAAATCGTATATCAATTCATTGCTGACTGATAAAGTCTGCGCAGTCCGCCCGGTTCCCTATTCCGCCCCTCTATAATGAAAGCAAGAGGGGCCTGGCCAAACCGGCGTGACCTCGCAGCAACGAGACGAAGGAGAGCACCATGCCGCTGGGGGCCAGCCGCCATCGTGACACCAGCAGGACTGTGAACGCCGCAGAGGGTAAGCTGCGCGACCTGCTTGGCAGGCAGATCGACGCCATCATCGCCCAGGGCAAGTTCCGCTCGCAGAGCGAGATCGCCCGCGACCTCAACGTCGCCCCGAACTGGCTGTCCATGATGAAGGTCGGTCGCGGCCCAGTGTCGCTCGACATTCTGCCTGGCATGGCAAAGACGCTCGATCTCGACCTCGGCCAGCTGATCCGGCTGTGGTTTGAGGACTACTACCGCGGCGCTGGGATCGTCGACGTGATCCGGGAGATCATCGTCACCGAGGATGAACTGCCGATGCTCCGCGAATATCGCGCGTCCAAGAAGCCAAGCCGCGGCAGTAAGAAGGCCGCAGGCAAGGCGGCCGTGGCAGTCTCCACCACCGATCCGCTTGATGACGAGAAGGCTGCGGAAGCCGCAGGAAACTAGGGTTATTGTCGACCTTTCCGTGCTGATCCGAAAGCGTATGGTCCATAGCTCCGCCACGCCCTATGACACCCATGTGTCATCTGACACCAATGTGTCATTCAGGCCTTGCGAGTGGAAATGCCCAGGCGCTTTGCCGGACTCGTCCGGTCGGACTTGGCCGTCGTCAAGGCGGTTCGTCGAGCGGCCGCGGCGCGCCAGATCAGCGTCTGGCCCGCGTTTGCAATGTCCCTTCGCGTCTACCTCGAGCACCTCGAGGGGCGCCACCTGACACCCAACCGCTTGGTCCAGGAGGTGGCGCCGGAGTTCGTCTCCAGGGCCACCGCGACGCGGTATATCGGGGACTGGGCCAACGACGGCTTCTATGAGCTCCTCGGCGCCGGGCGGTCCTACCACGTCCACCCAACTCCGAAACTGATCGCCCTGATCGAAGGCCTGTTCTCGGTGCGCCTCGAATCGATGGCCGCCGAGGAGGTGCTGAGCGAGCATTCGTCCAGCACCTACCGCATCATTCGCGAGCTCAACGGGAGAATCGTCGATGCCGAAAACACAGAGCTGTTCCTCGGCTACTCGCCGCAATGGTTGATCGCCGAAGATCAGGACATCCTAAACTGCGGCAACCACCCTCACGAGGGCTCTGACCAGCCCGCGCTCACCGTCGATCGACATCAAATCTGGACATTGGCCCGCAATCTGGGGTGGCTTCGGCTGCCCTGGCGGCATCGCGACGCCAGCGGCCGGATGCGGCCGATCGTGGCCACCATCGAGCCCGGGATGCGAGACGGCAGGGAGGTGCTGCAGATTACCTGCGAGATCGCGCCGCCCTCCCAAAATGGGTAACAAAGGAACGCGGTCCGCTTATTTTGAGACAAAGGCCATGTGGGGCCTTTCATGAACATTTGGTAAGAATGTCCGCCTAACAAAACACAACCAAAAGCACCTGCGGACATGGAAACAACTACCTGTGGTAGCGGCGGATGTAGCCGCTCAGCATGCCAAGTGACTCGCCTCAGCCTCGCGCAGGCGTCAATTCTCGTCGCCCAGTGCGAGCCGGAGCCTGGGCCCGATTCGACCACCGCGGTTTTCCGCGGGGCGAACAAGAACGGCGGCCATATGGTCGTCATCATGCCCCTGGCGGGCGACTGCATCCTGTTCTCCTGTTGCTGAGAACCCAATCGCGGAACGAGCAGGGTGTCTTGCACACCCTTCTCTCTTTATGTATCAATCATACAGTCAACACTGACTGACAGGACGCAACGATGAACCTTGAGATCGCCATCCTTCGAGAGGTTGTCACGAAGGTGACGGGCCTGCTCGCCGGCCGGAAGATCACGGTGACGCAGCGCGGGACTCAGGCGTTCGTCGAGCCCGATCCGAAGACGGGCAAGCCCAAGCGCGTCAACATCCCCTACCTGCCGGACAACGCCTCTCAGGAGCTCCTGGTCGCGATCCAGGGCTTCATCGATCATGAAATCGGCCACGTCCTCGACACCGACTTCAAGGTGTCCGCCGCCGCCGGCAAGCAGGGCGCCGTGGTTCACTCGATGTGGAACATCGTCGAGGACACCTTCGTCGAGCGACAGATGCAGAAGCGCTTCCCGGGCGCCAGCTGGAACCTGCAGCGCCTGCACAATTTCTTCACCCGCGAGATCACCGACAAGCTGCTCGTGGAGGCCGCCGGCGACGAAAGGCGCCTGTATTCGGCGCTGATCGTGCCGGCGGTGCGCGCCTGGTCGGGGCAGCAGCACTTCATCGATTACATGGAGGACAAGTGGCACCTGATCGAGGAGCCGGTCGCCCGCATCGGCGCCCTGAAGGACGAGGTGTCGAAGGTCCGCAGCTCGCAGGATTCCCTCGACCTGGCGCTGAAGATCATCGCCGCGACCAAGCCGCCGGTGACGCTGCCGCCGCCGTCGAAATCGACCCCGAAGGCGGAGAGCGAGGAGACCGCGCCCGCCAAGGCGCCGAAATCCGAGCCGGAGGACGAAGAGGGCGAGGACGCCCCGGCGGCGAGCAAGGAGCCGGACGAGAGCGAAGAGACCCCCGAGCCGAAGGACGAGAGCGAGGAGGCGGCTGCGGACGCTGAGGACGAAGGCGAGGACCCCGCCGAGAGCGGGCCGGGTGCCGAGGAGCCCGAAGACGAGGCCGGCGCCGAAGACGACGACAGCGCCGAGGATGAGGCGCCCGGCTCCGGCGCCCCGGAGGACGACGAGGGCGAGGACGCCCCGTCCGCGTCGTCGGAGGATGAAGACGACGATGGCGAGGTCGAGCCGGAGGCCGACGAGGAGGGTGAGGACGAGGATGAGCTCGCCGCCGCCGGCGGTGAGCCCGACGACGAGGCTGAGAGCGCCGGCGGCGGTGCAGAGCCCGACGAAGACGACGGCGAGGACGAGGGCTCCAGCGGCAGCGCGTCCGGCGAGCCGGAAGACCCCGACGAGGCGGGCGAGGATCCGGACGATGGCGAGGCCGACAGCGGCACCGTCGTCATCCCCGAGCACATGGACTATTCCGACGTCGAGGGCGGCGACTTCGACAAGTCCATCACCGACGTCATCTCGGACCAGGTGTGCGAGGCCGGCCGCGACGCCGAATACATGATCTACACCAAGGACTTCGACACCATCGAGCTCCTCGAGCCGCACTCGCGCTCCGAAGATCCGGCGTTCGACCCGCGCGACACGCCCGCCAAGCTCGACGATCGGGTGCGGCACCTGGTCGGCGTCATGCAGAAGAATCTGGAGCGCCTGATCGCCGCCCGCTCGCGCTCGGTGATGGTGCCTGGTCATCGCAGCGGCCGGATGCACGGCGGCTCTCTGCATCGGCTCGTGACCGGCGACGAGCGCGTGTTCCGCCGGCGCGAGGAGCATCGGACAAAGGACGTCGCCGTGTCGATCCTGGGCGACTGGTCCGGCTCCATGCGCGGCATTAAGTTCCAAACGATGATCGACGCCTGCTTCGCCCTGTCCCAGACACTGGACCGGATCAACATTTCCCATGAGGTTCTCGGGTTCACCACGAAGGGGTTCAATGGCCGCGGCGGCGTCTCGAGGGAGATGATGGACTACGAGGAGAGCAAGCTCGGGCGCCGCTTCTCCCGGTATGAGCCGATCTACATGCCGATCCTGAAGGAGTTCGGGGAACGCCTGACGACCCAGGCCAAGCTGCGCTTCGCCTCCGCCGACCAGGTCAGCCTCTGCAACAACATCGATGGCGAATGCGTCGAGATCGCCGGCCTGCGGCTGCTCCAGCGCAGAGAAACCAGAAAGATCCTGATGGTCCTCTCTGACGGCGCCCCCGCGTGCGCCGGCGTGTCCGCAGACCAGCACGCCAATCTCCGCCGGGTGGTCGCCGGGCTGGAGAGCCGCGGCATCGAGACCATCGGCATCGGCATCATGGATGACGCCGTCCAGCACTTCTATCCCAAGCACGTGGTGCTCAAGGAGCTCGACCAGCTGCCGGGCGAGGTCATGGACCAGCTGAAGCACATTTTGCTCTGACTTGGGTAGTCAGTCAGGACTGACTATTTTCGTTGCGCACCCATCGCGCACATAGTATTCATTAAGCAGACGACGACGCGACGACAGGAGACATGCAGTGTCGGAAAAGATCACCTGCCAAGTTTGCGGTGAAAAGGTCCATGCGATCCAGACGCATATCAAAGAGGCGCATCCGGACATTACGCTGGCCGAGTATCAGGAGCGCTATCCGGACGCGCCGATACTGAGCGAGACCGCCAAGCGGATCATCTCCGAGAAGCAGGCGGAGAAGCGTCGTGCCGCCCAGGCAGCGGATAGCGGGGTCGTCGCCAAGGTCGCTGCGGCCGGCGTCGCTGCGACCACGATGATGAAGAAGGCCCTGCATGAGGTCTTCGAGCTGGGCGCGGTGCCGGCGGCGATGAACGCCAAGGGCGACCCGATCGGCATCAATGTCTTCTCGCGCGGCGGCGCCTTCGACGATCTGGTGCCGGAGAAGGACGCCAGCTACATCTTCAACATCAACCTCCTGCGGACGGTCCTGATCGGGCTCGAGGTCAACATCCCGACCTATCTCTGGGGCCACGCCGGCACCGGCAAGACCACCCAGCTTGAGCAGGTCTGCGCCTACACCGGGCGGCCCTTCCTGCGCGTCCAGCACACGGTGAACACCGAAGAGGCGCACATCGTCGGCCAGTGGACCGTGCGCGACGGCTCGACCCATTACGAGCTCGGGCCTCTCGCCGTGGCGATGAAGTATGGCCTGGTCTACTGCGGCGACGAATACGACTTCGCCATGCCGAGCGTGCTGTCCGTCTACCAGCCGGTGCTCGAGGGCAAGGCGCTGATCATCAAGGATGCGCCGCAGGAGATGCGGGTGGTGCGCCCGCACCCGAACTTCCGCTTCGTCGCGACCGGCAACACCAACGGCGTCGGCGACGAGACCGGGCTCTACCAGGGCACCAACATCCAGAACGCCGCCAATTACGAGCGCTTCGGCATCGTCGAGCGGGTCGAATACATGCCGCCGGAGCAGGAGGAGATGGTCCTCACCGCCAAGACCGGCATCGGCAAGGGCGACTCCACCAAGCTCGTCAAGTTCGCCAACGAGATCCGGACCACCTACAGCGCCGGCAAGATCGGCTCGACCGTGTCGCCGCGCGCGATGATCAATGCGACCAAGCTCGGCCTGATGCGCGGGTCCGACTGGCGCGGCGGCATCGCGCTCGCGGTCACCAACCGGATGTCGCGCGTCGACAAGGAAGTCTGCGACCAGGTCGCCCAGAGGATCTGGGGGTAATCATGGGGATCCAGCGCAGCATCGCCCAGGACCAGCGGCTCATTCACAAGATCGCACACAAGGCGCATCGGTGGCTCCTCGCCGCCGGGGTGCGGGGCGTCGAGTTCGAGGACGTGGTCCAGGAAATCAGCATGACGTGGGTGATGGCGTGCGAGCGCTTCAACCCCGAACTCGGCCTGCAGTTCTCGACCTACTTCTACACCGCGGCCTGGCGCAACATCACCAGGACGATCCAGGGCGAGGCTGGTGAGTGCCAGGCGACCAACGTGTCGCTCGACGCCACGCGCGGCGAGGATGGCGACATGACCATCCAGGTCGCCGCCGACGAGGAGGACGCCGATGTCCTGATCGAGCGCAAGCAGCGCCAGCGCGAGGTGATGCGCCGGCTCTCGCCCAAAGCCCGGATGGCCGTGCAAATCGTGCGCGATCCTCCGAAGGAGCTGATGGCCGAGTTCGAGCAGCTGCGGGAGCGGATGCGCTACGGGCGGGCCCGTGGCATCGCCGCCGCGGTGCCGCGCGATCTCAACCTCGGCGTCGTGATGCACTTCCTCGGTTACTCCAGCGTCGAGCGCACCCGGATCCGCAAGGAGCTCGACGGTCTCGCCTCAAAGGTGGCGGCGTGAGCGATCTGCAGATCAACTTCCAGCCCGGTTGCTTCGGCAGCGCCCTCGCCTACTGCGTTGACGCCATCGAGTGCAAGACCTGTGCATTCACAAATGACTGTGAGGTTCAGGCGACAGTTCGCCGGGCCAAGCTGATCGAGCTCCTCGGCGCCGGCAGCGTTGCACGATCGGCACCCAGCCGCCGGCGCGCCGCCGTTCGTCCGGAGCGCACAGAGCCGGCGACGCCCGCCCCGGCTCCTCCGGTCGCCTCCGACCCGGCAGAGCCCGCGGCAGGCCCTTTGCCGACGAAGGTGATAGCGCTGGTCCAGGGGCTCGGCAGGGCCGGCATCAAGCTGGCGGACGGGCTCCGGGCGGGGGTGAACCCCTGCGCCGAGAGATCGGCCTTCCTGCGCCTCGCCTGCGCGGCGCTGCTGCAAGGCGGCTTCACCCGGAGCGAGCTGCGCCAGGCCTATGTCCGCGAACTCGACTGGGCGGAGCAGACCGCGGCCTCGCATGTCGGCCAGGTCGTCGCCCTCATCACCCATCTCGGGGCCGCGACCGAGGTCGACGGCCGCTTCCAGATCGCGCGCTGAGGCGCACCAGCACAAGGAGCCAGGCTTGGCATCGTTGAACCACGCCCTGTCGGTCCGCAGCCACTTCTCTCTCGGCGAGTCGACCATGTCGGTCGACACCATCGTCGAGACGGCAAAGACCCTCGGGCTCAAAAGCGTCGCCCTGACCGACACCATGACGGTCAGCGGCATGATCGACTTCGCGGTCCGGGCCAAGAAGGCGGAGATCAAGCCGATCATCGGCGTCCGCCTCCGGATGGTCGACGACATCGTCTACCGCCCGGGCAAGGGCGAGAAGTTCAAGCAGGCGGAGCATTTCGTGAAGCTCTATGCCCGCAGCGATGACGGGCTGAAGCGGATCTTCCGGCTGCTGACCCTCGCCAACGCCGAGCCGAACTTCTACAGGGTTCCCCGGCTCGCATGGGCCCAGCTGCTCGCAGAGCTCGACACGGACGCGCTTGTCGTCACTCTGGGAGACGCGCAGAGCGCGCTTGCGCATAGACGCGCGAGAGAGATAGCGCGCAACATTTTCGACGCTCAGCGACGCTCTAATGTGTTTCTAGAGCTGTGCCCCATCGCAACGCCGCTGTTCGATCGACAGAACCGCGACGCGATCCAGCTGCATGAGGAGCTGAGCATCCCGCTCGTCGTCTCCCTGCCCGCCTTCTACGCCGAGGGCGACGCCGACGCGCGCGACGTGCTGCAGGTGATCTGCGACGGCAAGGGCGCCAAGCTCGGCGACACCTGGGCGCTGAAGCCCTATGTGCGCGACCTGCACATGCTCGGCGACAAGGCGTTCTATGAGCGCGCCGTCGATGCTGCGCACCGGGCCCGTGGCCGCTTCCCTGCCCTGCCGTTGGGCCGGCACTGGAGCCAGGCGCTCGCCAATGTCGAGACGCTGGTCGAGAGCATCGGCTACGTCTGGGAGAAGATGCCCGTGGCGCTGCCCGCCATGGCCGAGGACGAGGACGCGGTGCTCCGGCGCTTCTGCGTCGAAGGCTGGCGCGACCGCTTCACCAGGAAGGTCTTCGATCACCAGCCCGACGCCGCCGCCCTCGCCGCCGCCTACAAGCCGCGCCTGCTCTACGAGCTGGACATCCTCAAGCGGCTGAAGTTCGCCGGCTACTTCCTGCTCGTCCGCCAGATCGTGCAGTGGGCGAAATCGAACGGCATCGCCGTCGGCCCCGGCCGCGGCTCCGTGGGAGGCTCGCTCGTCGGCTACCTGATCGGCATCACCGACGTCGACCCGATCCGCTTCGACCTCCTGTTCGAGCGCTTCATCAACCCCGAGCGCCTCGATCTCCCCGACGCCGATCTCGACTTCATGTCGGAGCGCCGGCATGAGGTGATCGACTACCTGACCGAGACCTTCGGCAAAGACCGGGTCGCCGGCATCTCCAACTACACGACCATGGCCGCGGCGTCGGCGGTGCGGGACGTCGCCCGGGTCTCCGACCTCGACCCGTCGGAGTATTCCTGCACCAAGCTGGTGCCGAAGGAGCACGGGCAGCCCGTGAGCCTCGCCAAGGCGGCCGAGCTGGTGCCCGACATCGCCAAGTTCCGCGACGCCTACAGGGGCATCTGGAGCCACGCCACGAAGCTGGAAGGCTGCATGCGCTCGCTGGGGCGCCATGCCGCCGGCGTCGTCGTGGGCGGGGTGCCGCTCGAGGAGCGCGCCGTGGTCGAGCGCCGGGAGGGTGAGCCGACCATCAACTGGGACAAGCGGGTCGCCGAAGACATGGGGCTGGTGAAGCTCGACGTCCTCGGCCTCACCACGCTCGACCTCCTCGATCGGGCGAAGCGCTACATCTGGAAGCGCCACGCCAAGAAGGTCGACCTCCTCGAGCTGCCGCTCGACGACGAGAAGACCCTCGCCAACTTCGCCGCGGCCAAGACCGTCGGCGTGTTCCAGTTCGAGTCCGGCGGCATGCGCAAGCTCCTGAAGGATCTCGGGCGCGAGGGCATCACCTTCGACGACGTCGCCGCGGCGACTGCGCTCTACCGCCCGGGCCCGATGGATGCCGGGCTGATGGACCAGTATGTCGCAGTCAAGGGAGGCATGGCGTCGATCACCTTCGACCACCCGTCGATGGAGAACGCGCTGAAGGACACCTTCGGCGTGATGGTCTACCAGGAACAGGTCATGCAGGTGTCGCGTGACTTCGCCGGGTTCACCATGCCCGAAGCCGACAAGCTCCGTAAGGCGATGGGCAAGAAGTTGCCGGAGGAGATGGCGAAGATGCGCGACAAGTTCGTCGCCGGCGCCGTCGCCACCTCCGGCGTCACCGCGGCCTTCGCCGGCGAGATCTTCGACAAGATCGAGAAATTCGCCGGCTACGGCTTCAACAAGTCGCACGCCGTCGCCTACACGCTGATCTCGTTCCAGAGCATGTGGGTGAAGACCTACTACCCGGTCGAGTTCTTCGCAGCCGCGCTGACCGTGCTGAAGGAGGACAAGCTCGCCGGGCTCCTGCACGACGCCGCGGAGCTCGGCATCAAGGTGCTGCCGCCGGACATCAACATCTCGTCCACCGAGTTCGAGATCCTCAACGACACGACCCTCGTGATCCCGTTCAACCGGATCAAGGGCATCTCCGACAACACCTCGAACGCGATCCTGGCGGCCCGGGTGGGCGGGCAGTTCACCAGCATGGCCGATCTGACCGCGCGGGTGGAGCGCAAGCGTTGCAACATCCGGCACATGGCCAGCCTCGACAAGGTCGGCGCCTTCGCCCGCATCGAAGCGGGCCAGCTGGCGGCAACCCATCCCGACCGGCTGCGCGACCAGGTGGAGCTGCTGCCGGGCCTGGTCTCGGATCACGTGCCGATCCGCCGCGAGATGTCCTGCGACGCGCTGTCGGTGAAGGAGATCAAGCGCGTCGTCCTCGACTACATGGCGCCGGCGGACGCGGTCTACTGCAAGCCGCTGCTCGGCTCGAAGCCCAGGTTCATGGTGGTCAGCGACTGCCCGACCTGGAGCGAGGAGCAGAAGGGCCAGTTCACCGCCGGCGCCAGTTTCGAGTTCGTCTCCGAGGCGCTGGCGCTGGTCGGGCTCACCAAGCAGGACGCCTACTGGACCGGGCTGCTCAAGCGGCCGAAGAAGGGCAAGATGATCGAGCCCTTCGAGATCGCCGGCCAGGCGCCCTTCCTCGACCGCGAGATCGAGATCCTCAAGCCGCCGGTGATCGTCTGCCTGGGCTCGGCATCGGTGAAGCACTTCGTCCCCGACGTCAGGGGCAACACCATCGAGCTCGCCGGCAACGTCGTCTTCGACAAGACGCTCGACGCCAACATCGTGATCGGATTCAACCCGGCCCAGATCGCCTACGACCCGGACAAGATGTCCGTGCTCGAGGAGCTGTTCGTGAAAATCACGACCATGGTCTCCGACCTTTAGGGAACGTCTGAGTTCGCCTGTGCTCCGGCCAAACGATCTGACGAGCGTGTCACGGGAATTTTGAGTGGGATAGCAAATTGAAGGCGATGCACAGCGGAGGATTTAGTAGCCGCCTTGCCTCCGGCACCGATTTCAATATCTACCACATACAGCCTAAAACTCCCTTTGCCGGTGCCTGTCCCCTCCGATGCAGATTCTGTCGCAACCTGAACGTCAAATTGCACGATGGTTGCTTGATTGGATCCATCACCTTTTAGATGAAAGTTGCCGTAATCGTTTCTCTGGTGACCCGATATCAACGGAGCGACGTGGTCACCCACATCTGAGGCTTGCCCTTGCTTAATTCCCCGAACAATTGCCGTCAATACTCCAGCGATAAATTCGTCTAGTCCGACCATGGCACTTCTCCATCAAAAGATCAGTCCCAGCGAAGATCATACCAGAGTTAGCAGTTCACGAGCGCAAACCCGTTTCGGGTTCGCTATAATCAGTCATCACTGACTAGCGAGACGACAGCATGGCCGACGAGACTGTGCCCGACGCCGAGGCGCGGAAACCGCCCATTCCCCGCGTCAAAATCTTCTTCGACCCCGCGGAATACAAGAAGGACGTGCGGATCAATCCGTCCGACCTGTCCGGCGCCATGGCCGACCAGGCGTCGCTGTTCACCCACTATGGCGAGCAGCTGGCGCTTGCGACCTACGAACTCGACAAGTGGAAGGACATCGAGTCGATCCGCTGCGCGAAGGTCGACCGGCTGATCCGCGACCGGGCCGCGGCCGACGGCACCAAGCTGACCGAGGCGGCGGTCGAGAAGGAGATCAGCCGGCACCCGGAGGTCGTGGCGCTGCGCCTGACCATCAACAAGGCCCGGCACCAGGTCGAGCTCGGCAAGACCGTGGTCGAGAGCTTCAAGCAGCGGCGCGACATGCTCGTGCAGCTGGGCGCCAGCGACCGCGAGAACCTCAAGGGCGAGCAGCGGATCCTGGCGGTCGAGGCGAATGAGCGCGCCGCCGCGGCCCGGCGGGATCGCGCCCTGGAAATGACGAAACCCCGCGACTGATCGCAGAAACCAAGAGCGATGGCGTAGCGAAAGCGCTATAATTATTCATCGCTCGACAGCACAAGCGCGCTAGTGCGCTTCGCTCGGGCAGCACGCCAGTTCGCTGGGTCTCCCGGCAGTTCGGCACCACCAAAATCTCGGAGAAGTTCCCCATGTCGTCCATGATGGACATCATCAAAGCGAAGCGTTCGCAGATTGCGGCCCAGACCGGCCGCGGCGGTGATATCAAGAAGCCGCGCGACGGCAAGAACCGCATCCGGGTGCTGCCCGCCTGGCGCACCGGCACGGGCCAGGTCGAGCCCTTCTGGCACGATTTCGGCCAGCATTGGATCAAGGACACCTCCGGCGCCGTGAAGGCCGTCGTGGGCTGCAAGGAGAAGTCCTACGGCCACGCCTGCGAGATGTGCGACTTCCTGGCTGAGAAGAGCCGCGAGATCGCCGACGACGACCTGCTGAAGGCGCTGGGCGAGGCGAAGGCCAAGGGCACCATCATCGTCAACGTGCTCATTCTCGACGGCGACGCCAGCGAGAAGGAGGCGCCGTCCATCTACCAGCTGACCCCGACCACCTTCGACCAGGTGCTCGCCGTCATGGACGAGTATGGCGACATCACCGACCCGAAGGAGGGCACCGACCTCGTCATCGAGAAGAGCGGCAAGGGCCTCAACACCGAATACAAGGTGATGGCGGCCGCCAAGTCGCAGCCGGTGCCGGCGGCGGCGCTGGGCCGTCTCCACAACCTGGACGACTTCGTCAAGGCGGAGATGACCTCGAAGGAGCAGAAGGCCAAGCAGCAGCTGGGCGCCATCTTCGGCAGCTCCCGCATGCTGGCGGCCTCCGGCTCGTTCGCGGGCCCGGGCCTCCTGACCCCGCCGACGACCACGCGCCCGGAGCCGGAGATCACCCCGGCCGAGCGCCCGGCGAGCACCGCCGCCGAGACCGCCCGCTCGACGGCGGTGGAGATCGACGACGACATCCCCGAGCGGATCTACGAGACGAAGGCGTCGGAGCCCGAGATCGTCGTGACCCCGGCGGCCGCGGCGACCGCGATCGGCGCCGACGAGGACATCGAGAAGATGCTCGCCGATCTGGATCTCTGATCCGGGTCGCCTCGGTCAAGGGCCGGAGTTCGCTCCGGCCCTTCCTTTCTCTGGCGAGCACAGGGTCATGTCCGGCATCCTCATCATCGACACCAACAGCGTGGGCTTCGCGGCTCACGAAGGGAGGAAGCTGACCGCCGGCGGACAAGAGACGCAGGCGATTTTCGGCACTCTCCGCACCATCCGCAACCTGATCGTCTCGCATCGCGACCACAAGGTCATCTGCCTCTGGGATGGCCGCTCGTGGCGCAAGGACGAGCTCGGAACCTACAAGGGCACCCGCGACGACGACCCCAAGAAGCTCGCCATCCGCAGCGCCTACAAGGCACAGCGCCCGTTCATCGCCAAGGCCCTGACCTCCCTCGCCGTCACCCAGATGATGGCGAGCAACATGGAGGCCGACGACCTGGCCGGCATCCTCTGGCGCAAGTTCCGCGCCGAGCGGCGGCCGATCAAGATGATCACCCGCGACGGCGACTGGCTTCAGTTCGTCGGCAGCGGCGTCGTCTCCTACGACACCTACAAGGATCTGACCGTCAGCCTCGGCAACTTCGAGCAGGTGACGGGCTACCGGAACGCCGATGCGTTCGTCCAGGGCAAGGCCCTGCGCGGCGACGTGGGCGACAACATCGGTGGCGTCGGCGGCATCGGTGACGTTGGCGCCAAGCAGATCCTCGCCGCCTTCGGCACGGTCGAGGACTTCATCGCCGCGGTCGAGGGTGGCGATCGGAGCTGCAAGAAAAAGTGGCTCGACTTTGTCGACAACGCCACCGGCGGCCGGGACATCTTCCAGCGCAACATGCGCCTCATGGATCTCCGGCGGCAGGATCTGCCGAAGCCCGAGCGGCTGACCATCACCAAGGGCGCGGTCGACCGGGCGCGCTTCGCGACGCTCTGCGCCGAGCTCGCCTTCCATTCCATCCTGGCCGACCTGCCGAAGTGGGTCGGGCCGTTCGAGCATGAAAGGATCGCTGCATGAGCAGCACCGACGAACTCGCCGATGCCCTCGAGGCCGTGATTGGCGCCAACGACGAGGCGGCGACCGTCACGAGCTTCCTGGACACCGGCTTCGCGCCGCTCAACCTCGCCCTGTCGGGGCGCTACGACGGCGGCCTGCCCGTCGGCCGGATCGTCGAGATCTTCGGGCCGCCGTCCTGCGGCAAGACCGCCATCTCTACCAAGGCGATGATCGCCGCTCAGAAGGCGGGCGGAATCGCCGGCTTCAACGATCATGAGCGGTCCTTCGCCATCCCGCTGGGCAAGGATCTCGGTCTCGACGATCGGCCGGGTCGGTTCGTCTACAAGACCCCGAAGACCTTCGAGGAGTCGATCACCATCGCGATCAAGGCCGCGGAGCTGATCCGGGGCAAGAAGCTGATCCCGGTCGAGGCCCCGATCGCCTGGGTCTTCGACAGCCTCGCCGGCATGGTGCCGAAGTCGAAGATGGACAAGGCCATCGAGGACTACGGCATGCACGACAACATGGCGCTCGCCAAGGCGACCAGTGCGGCCTTCCCTGCTCTCGCGCAGTTCGTCGAGGAGTTCGGCATCTGCTGCATCTTCCTCAACCAGCTGAAGATCAAGCCGGGCGTGGTCTACGGCGATCCGACGACGACGCCGGGCGGAGACGCGCCGAAGTATTGGTCGTCGGTGCGGGTGCAGCTGGGCGCCACGCGCATCACCACCGGCAAGGGCGAGGACAAGAAGATGCTGGGCCAGGAGATCGGCTGCCGCGTCGTCAAGAACAAGGTCAGCCGGCCGTTCCTGACCGCCAACTGGCGCTTCATGTTCCGCGATGACGGCACCGGCTATTTCGACGTGGTCGGCTCGACGGTCGACTACCTGGTCGGCATCGAGGTCATCAAGCAGGCCGGCGCCTATCTCGTCTGGCCAGACGGCAAGAAGTATCACCGCGGGCCGCTGATCGAGAAGATCGAGAAGGAAGGTCTGCACGCGGAGCTGCTGGCGTTGCTGCCGGCTCGCGCCCCGGCTCCGGCAGAGGTCGAGGCCGCGGCCGCCTGATACCCGATAGCGACGCGCTGATTCCTACCGCGATCCCATCAGCGCGTCGCTATCGTTCAGTCATCGATGACTGACGCAAGGGAGAGAGACATGCGCGTGGCACTCGACGGCCTGGGCGAGTTCGAGGTGCGCCTCAACTGGATGGAGCACATCAACTTCGACCGGCAGATCACCACCGAATATGGCGGCAGGCTCTACCTCGACCGGGTCAATGCCGGCTGCAGCGCCATCGACACCCACAACACCTTCCTGGCCGCCGGCCCGGGCTACCACCAGGGTGGCGGCACCGTCCTGAATGGCGTCGAGTATTTCATCCAGGCCAATGTCCAGCGCCAGGCCGGCGATTGGGCGGTCTGGTGGAGCGGCCGCCGCGCGGATGGCGCCGGGTCCTGGCTCACCGAGTCCGCCCGGAACAAGCTCAACGCGAATGCGGCTGCCAAGGCGCAGCTGAGCGCCTTCGTCAAGGACAACGAGGCGGCCCTGCGCGAGGAGGCGCGCTCAGCGTTCGCGCAGCACATCCTCCACCAGATCGACCGCACCCTGAAGAACCTGATCCTGATCGGCCAAGTGCTGCCGTTGAACCCGCGCCTCCGCTTTGGCGATCTCTTGACCGATGTCTGAGTCCACTCGGCAGCAAGCCGTCGCTGCGACGGCCCAGGCGATCGGCGAGGCCATCACGAACGCGGCCGCCCTTGCCGCTGTCGGCGCCGGCGTCTTCGCCGGCACGGCCGAGGGCAAGATGTTCCGGAGCGCGATGCAGACGCTCCTCTCCCTGAACGACCGCTCGACCATCAAGGCCCTCAAGAAAGCAGGAGAGCAGAATGACCTGGCCGGCTGAAGGCATCGCCGAGAAGGCAGCGACCGCTGAGAAGCACGACTACACGGTCGGCGACGGTCGGAGGATCTGTCACAAGGGCAAGCCGGTTATCCGCATCAGCATGACGGATGGGCACGGCCGCTATCTCGATAGGGAGATGACGCCAGCCAAGGCCGACGCTCTCGCCGACCGCATCGCTGAGCTGCTGGCCGACCACGGAGGGCCGGCATGCTGAGCATGAACCCTCGCTATGCCAACTACGCCCGGGCGCATGGGCGCGATCCGGAGGTCCAGTTCGAGCAGGACAGGAAGGATCTGCCGGGCGGCCCGCTGATCGGCTTCGTGCAGTGGAATCAGGATCGCATCCGCGAGTTCTCCGTCGAGCACCCGGGGGCGGTCGTGTTCGGCGGCTTGGTCAACCATGCGCTCTATGACAACTGGCTGACGGCCTGGGTCGAGCGGGCCCTCGCGCAGTGATCCCGCTGTCCCGCGACTATAACAGCGAAACACCCCGCAACGTCGCAGGACACTCCGGTGAGAGCCATCAGCACCTGGCAGCCCTTCGCGCATCTGATCGCGATCGGCGCCAAGAAGATCGAGACCCGCCCCTACCCGCTCCCGCCGGCGATCCTCGGCCAGCGCATCGCGATTGCGGCCACCAAGAACATCCGGTCCGCACAGCGGCGCGCGATCGAGGATCCCTTCCTGCAGGACGAGCTTCTGCGCCTGGCTGTGCCGCCGCTCGACACCCTGCCCCGCGGCTGTGTCGTGGCGACCGCCATCGCGGCGCGCAGCGAGCCGATCACCCAGGAGCTCGTCGACGCGCTGTCGCCAGCGGAATTCGCGATGGGCTGGTATGCCGAGGGTCGGTTCGCCTGGTTCCTCGAGGACGTGATCAAGATCGAGCCCGTCCCGGCGCGTGGGATGCAGGGGTTCTGGCATTGGGAGCCGCCGAGTGAAAACCCTCCGGTCAAAGCCTAAGAAGTATGAGGTCCGGCTGGTCAAGAAGGGCCGCCGGACCTATGGCGGCATCATCAAGCTGGTCGACGGGCGCCAGTGCTATCTGGCGTTCCGCAACCTGTCGGAGATCTACCGCTCCGGTGAGAAGACCATCAGCGCCGCGATCGATGCGGGCACCGCCTGCTGGGCCCTCGACGTCGACACTCTGACGCAGATGCGCGCCCTCGGCATTAACCTGGTCGGCGTCCTCGTCCGCGATACCGGCGACGTCTACCTGACCAAGATGGAGCACTTCCAGGACTTCTCGAAGGCCAAGGTGCTCGATTATCAGCGCCGCGGAGGGTCGTTGCAGCGCTATCTGCCGCTGCAATGGTTTATGCGGAAAGGTGGCAAAGTAGCGCTTTAGCCAGATGTTCAGCGGGGAACAACCGTTAGCACCTAACGGCTCACGATGAATCCTTTCTGAATGAGCGCCTTTTTTCTTTTCTCGGAAAATCGTCGATGAGAGAAGAGATGATGGTGATCATAGCGTTGGATCGATCCGTCAGCTCGATAGCTTATTTCTTTGATAACGGTAATTCGATTATGGATACAATGAATCCACAGTTGGTATTTGATATGGACGATGGGCGAATAGGATCTTAATTTAGTCGTCATGAAAAGCTGATTTCTCATTCGGAGAAACAGCCTTCCTAGGCTCCAACTGGCGTTTACGGGTGAGCCGGCGTCTGACAAGGAGCTTGCCACATAGTCCAGCCAGGCTCTCTCTTTCATGGCATCCTCCGAATCATCGTCGGACAGCGCATCATGCAATATCCAGATTCTGCGTATCAGCCACGAGTAGGTCATCTGATGTTGTCGGTCTTTTGTTAGAATATTATCTATAGCAGTCTTGCTAAGACGGATGATTTCATACGGTTCTTTGCCGGTCGTCTTGGTTTCTGCTATTACAACTGTGACTTGATTGCGGTCGTCGTAGACATGTATATGATCGATTCCGTGCTTAGTTGAGAGGTTTCCAGTTGACGGGTGCCGGCCGGAGGCAACACGGTAAACTTTGGCAGGAGTAGCCGCATTATCAGAATATCTCCAGCGACGAAACAATGATGCGGCGTAATAGTTGGTAATTGATTCTCCGTATTGTCCTTTCAATGTTTCATTTAGAAAATATAAGGTGGGCATGGCTACATCGTGCTGTGATCGCCGTAAATTAAGTTTTCCGTATTCGCCAAGCGCTCGGCTAAAGCACAGATCAACCTCGTCCGTAAGGGTTCTTGGAAACACCCGCGCAGGGCCCATGGACGGTGGTGTGGGAACAAATGTTTCTACTTCGCCCCGACGGATCATTATCATAGTGGCGAACGCGAGATCATATCTTCTGCATAAACTATCAAACTCCGCCTCGAGCTCATCCACCGAAGCTTGCGAACAATAAAGTGTGTATGGCTTTCCATGGTTATCGACACAGTTAACACGGAATCCGGTCTCATCGTCTTCGATCACAGCGAGGCTCCATCAATATCACTGGAGTATGCAATCGATGGTGGCCGATCGCCGTTTCAAACACCAGCGACTCCAGCGGGTGGGTGCAATTTAGCCTGCGGTCTTCGTCAAATACCGAGCGCACCCCTCATTCACGCTCGCTATAGTAAGTCAGCACTGAAACGAGGGCGAGATGACGAGCACACCCCGCGCGATCCTGTCGGACCAACACTGCCATGAATGGAGCGCGTTCGCGTCGAAGGCGACCAGCGGCGTCAACTCGCGCCTGCAGCTGATCCTGGACGAAATGCGCCGCGCCGCCCAGGAGCTGCTCGCCGCCGGCGGCCGCCAGATGATCTTCGCCGGCGACCTCTTCCATACCCGGGGCAGCATCGCCCCGTCGGTGTTCAACCCGACGCATGACACGGTCTCCGAGATCACCCGGATGGGCGTCGAGATCATCGCCATCCCCGGCAACCACGACCTCGAGAGCAAGGAGTCCGAGCGGCTCGGCAGCGCCATCACGACGCTCGAGGAGATCGCCGGCTTTCGCGTCATCCAGGGTCCGACGATGGTCGACGACATGATCCTCGCGCCTTGGATGAGTTCGGTTGCCGCGCTGCGCGACGCGATCGGCGCCTTCTCGGCGCCGGCCCGCGCGGCATGCGACCTGATCATCCACGCGCCAGTCAACGGCGTGCTGATCGGGATCCCGGATCACGGCTTCGACGCCGCCGAGCTCGCCGACTTCGGCTTCCGGCGCGTCTTCTCCGGGCACTACCACAACCACAAGGATCTCGGCCGCGGCGTCTACTCGATCGGCGCGACGACCCATCAGACCTGGTCCGACATCGGCACCAAGGCGGGCTTCCTGCTGGTCAACGAGGGCCGCGTCGACTTCCGGGCCAGCCAGGCGCCGAAGTTCATCGAGATCGACGAGACCACGCCGGAGGAGGAGTTGCCGCTCATTGTCGACGGCAACTACGTCCGCGTCCGGCTGCCGTCGGTCACTGCGGTCGAGGAGCGGACCCTCCGCGAGACGCTGCGCGATCTCGGCGCCTTGGGCGTTATCATCAACGCGGCCCGCAAGACAGAGAGCGCCAGGCCGAGCGGCACGATCGCCGCCGGCGCCTCGCTCAACACGTCCACCGCCGATTTCGTGAAGATGCTGGGGTCGCCGCGCGAGCCGCGGCTGCTGGCGCTCTGCGACGACATCCTCAACGAAGCGAAGGGGCTCGAGGCGTGATCGCCCCGAACAGGAGGGATTTGTGATGGCTCAGCTCTACACGGTCCGGATGAATCGGAAGGTCCAGGTTCATCACGCCGGCGGCGTGGTCGAGGAGCGCCTGGTCGAGGAGGTCTATCACGACCTTCCCTGGGTCACCGCCCAGCGCTACCGCGAGAAGTTCGGCGAGCAGGTGATCTCGATCGCCGAGACCGAGCGCCAGCCCGAGCGCTTCGCCTCGCGCCGGGTGCCGCCCGCCACCGGCATGGGCACCAAGCCGGTCGCCTGGAACACCACTGTGCGCTCGGGCGGCAAAGCCAAGGCCAAGCGCGCCGCCAAGACATCGGCGCCGGCCCCAGCGGTCCGCAACTACGACGCGGCGGACATGGTCAACCGCGAGATGGGGAAGCTGTCGAAGTGAGGCCCTGGCGTTTCCTGAACACCTTCGCGTGGGAGCACGCGAAGGAGGAGGCGGATGAGACCTTCACGCAAGGTCTCCGTCTCATCATCATCGCCGGTTGGGTGACCCTGATCGTGAGTTGGCACCCGACCTTCCAGCTGCTGGACATGCTCATCGGCGTCGCGGTCGCGGCCGTCATGCAGGGGGTGGCCACCTTCGTGGTCCGCTTCGCCCGCCTGGGCATTCGCATGCTCGTCATCCGCCGCCAGGTGAGGAACGAAGGATGAAGATCGAACGCCTCCGGGCCCAGAACTTCCTGACCATCGGCGAGGCCGAGCTGCGCCTCGACGACCGCGGCCTGGTGCTGCTGCAGGGCGTCAACCTGGACGACACCAGCGCCAAGTCGAACGGCGCCGGCAAGTCCTCGATCGCGGACGCGGTGTGCTGGTGCCTCTATGGCGTCACGGCGCGCGAGGTCTCGGGCGACAGCGTCGTCCTCCGCTCGGAGGGCAAGGGCTGCGTCGTGGAGCTCACGCTGCTCGACGGCGACGATCGCTGGATCGTCCGGCGCCACCGCAAGCACAAGACGGGCAGGAACGCGCTCCACCTGTTCAAGGTCGAGGACGACGGCACCGAGACCGATCACACCAAGGGCACCGACAAGCTGACGCAGGTCGCCCTCGAGAAGGTGCTCGGCTGCAGCTACGAGGTGTTCCGCTCCGCCGTCTATGCGGGTCAGGAGTCGATGCCGAACCTGCCCGGCATGACGGACAAGCCGCTCAAGCTCCTGGTTGAGGAGGCCGCCGGCATCACGGTGCTCGAAGGCGCTTACGAGGTGGCGCGCAAGCGCGCCGCGACCGCGGGTGAACAGCTGGCGCGGGAGACCGCCGCGGTCGACCGGCTCCGGGATCGGTTGACGACGGCTGCCGACCAGATCGCCGAGGCCGGGCGCGACAAGCTCACCTGGGACGCCGACACCGTGGCGACGCTCCGGACCCTGGCGGGCGAGGCGAAGCTGGTGAAGGACGCCCTCCCGGCGCAGGAGGCGCTGGTCGCCGGCTACGGCGAGGCGGGTCTCCTCGACAAGATCAAGGCGGCCGAGGCCGCGCTGGCGGCGGTTGAAGGTGAGCGCCGGCAGGAGCAGACGCTCGCCAACGCGGTCGGGGTCGAGGACCGGGAGGTGGTGGCGCATCAGACCGCCGTCACCCGCTTCAAGGCGGACATCGAGCGCGCCAGGAAGGATCTCGACCGCGTCGGCAGCCGGGTGGGCGACCCCTGCGGCGAGTGCGGCAAGGCCTATTGCGAGCACGACCTGGCTGCCGCCAAGAAGCTGGCGACTGACAAGCTCGCGCGCATCGTCGCTGAATGTCGCGCTGCAATCGCATCGTTCGGAGATGCTCAGAAACGCGCTCAGAGCGCGCGTGAGACGCTGTCCGCTCATCGAGCGTCGATGACTGACGTGTCAGCGACAAGCGCGCTCTTGCGCGATCTGCGCGCGAAATACGACGAGCTGGGCCGGGCGAAGGCCGAGCTTGCCCGGCAGCGGTCGAAGCTGACCGATCTTGTCGCCCGCATCAAGGAGCGCCGGGAGACGGTGAACCCGCACCTCGCGCGCATCGAGCGCGCCAAGCTGGCCCATGCCGAGCTCGAAAAGGGGCTCGAGACGGCGAAGGCGGGGCATGCGGCCGCCGAGGAGGAGGTGGCGCTCGTCACCGAGGCCATGAAGGTCTTCGGCCCCGCCGGCGTGCGGGCGCACATCCTCGACACCGTGACGCCGTTCCTCAACGACCGGACGGCGCACTACCTCGGCACGCTCTCCGACGGCAACATCTCCGCCACCTGGTCGACGCTCACCCGCTCGGCGAAGGGCGAGCTGAAGGAGAAGTTCGCGATCGAGGTCAACCACGCCAAGGGTGGCGACCAGTTCGCGGCGATCTCCGGCGGCGAGAAGCGCAAGGTGCGGGCCGCCTGCGCGTTGGCGCTGCAGGACCTGGTCTCGAGCCGCGCCACCAAGCCGTTCGGCCTGTTCATCGGCGACGAGATCGATGACGCGCTCGACGCCGCGGGCCTCGAAAGACTGATCGCGGTGCTCGAAGAAAAAGCGCGGGATCGCGGGACCGTTCTTATAATAAGTCACAGCGATCTGAAAGATTGGATCCGGCAGTCCATCACGATCACCAAGTCAGGCGATCGGTCGATGGTCAGCGATATCGTCGCGGCCTAAATGGTCGCCGGACTGCCCGTAGACGATGAGGAGACCGCTACTATGGCGGTTCTCCTCGACGATCTGGAGAACCCTGAAGCGGAAGACAGCATGGCATCACCGAATTCGGCCAACCTCGATGCATTGGCCAGCATCCTCAACGACAAGATCACCAACGAGAAGGGTGACTTGATCTTCACTCTGGGCTCGACCTTTACGGCGACGCTCCTGTTCCCCGACGGCGGCTACAAGAAGAAGCCCGTGGTCGCCGGCGACGAGTTCACGCTTCGGCCCGAGTGCCGCGGCGGCAAGCGCGGGGACATGATCTTCTCGCTGGAGCCGGTCGACGCCCGCGACTACAGCCGGATGGAGATGAACTCCGTCGAGGCGTTCCGGCACCTGGAGAAGTTCAAGGTGCGGATCGAGAAGCTGATCGACCTGGAGTGGTCCAAGGCGATCACGAGCGCCGCCACGATCAAGGAGCACGCCAAGGCCAAGAAAGAGGCCGACACCTACGCCGACAACCCGCTTTGGGGGATTTTCTGATGGCCTTTCTGAGGGTGCTGGGCGTCGACCCGGCGTTGCGCAATTTCGGCCTGGTGCGGGCGAGGATCGATCTCGCCAGCCTCGAGACCCCGGAGCTGGTCTGGGACGTCGAGGACATGGACGTCATCAAGACCGCGAACGAGTCCGGCAAGACCGTCCGGAAGAGCTCCGACGACCTTCGCCGCGCCATGGAGATGCACAAGGGCTTCCACGGCATGGCGAAGGGCTGCGCCTTGATCTTCGCCGAGATCCCGTCGGGCTCGCAGTCCGCCCGGGCCAACATCAGCGCCGGCATGTCGATCGGCGTGCTCGCCTCGTCCCCGGTGCCGATCGTCCAGGTGCAGCCGATCGAGGCGAAGAAGAAGACCGTGGGCCGCGCCACTGCGACCAAGGACGAGATGATCGATTGGGCGACCGCGCGCTTCCCGAACGCCCCGTGGAGACGGCGCAAGTTCAGGGGCAAGTGGGAGCTCCTGGGGGAGAACGAGCACATGGCCGACGGCTGCGCCATCATCAAGGCCGGACTCGAGACCGACCAGTTCCTCCAGGTCGCCTCGATGTATCACGCTGCCATCGCGCGGGCTGCTTAACACCCTGTCTAGTCAGTCATCACTGACTTAGATACAATAGACGCCCTTCCCTTCTGAAACTCCGAGGCACCATGCCCTCCCACGATACGCTTCCTCCGGCGAGGTCCTACTTCGCCGGCATCGGCCAGGCTGTCGCCGATCGCACCGTGAACCGCAAGATCACCAATCCGGAGACCGGCGAGGTCCGCACTGAGACCTGGGCGGATGTCGCGGAGCGCGTCGCGCTCGGCAATGCCCTGCTCGATCCGGAGAATGACCGCATTGTCGACCAGTTCGCCGGCATGCACCACCATCTGCGCCAGGCATCGCTGCTCATGTCGGGCCGGCACCTGCAGCACGGCGATCACACCCAGCCGACCCGCAACATCGAGGTCTTCACGAACTGTGCCACGGCGGCGACGTCGGCGCTCCTGTTCACCCTGCTGCTCAACGGCGCCGGCGTCGGCCGCTCCTATGACGATCCCCTGATGATCGTGGATCTGGCGCAGTTGCCGACCGCGCTGTGCGTCATCGACTGGTCGCATGCCGACGTTCAGTCGGGCCGGATCACCGGCTACATGACCCGCCGCGACGTCGAGCACCTCTACAGCGACCGCGAGATCATCGTCCATGAGGTCGAGGACAGCCGCGAGGGCTGGGCCAAGGCCGTCGAGCTGATGGAGCGGCTCGCCTTCGAGGGTGTCCACCGCGAGAAGGTTCTGATCCTCGATTTCAGCAAGGTCCGGCCGAACGGCTCGCCGATCCGGGGCATGCAGAACCGCCCGGCGTCCGGCCCGGGCCCGCTGATGGCGGCGCTCGCGAATGTGGCGCGCATCCGTGACGCCGGCATGGAGCCGTGGCGCCAGGCGCTCTACGCCGATCATTACCTGGCCGAGTGCGTGCTCGTCGGCGGCGCCCGCCGCGCGGCCCGCATGGCGACCAAGAGCTGGCGCGACCCGTCGGTCCTCAAGTTCATCAACGTCAAGCGCGGCGGCTTCCTCTGGTCCGCCAACAACAGCATCACGGTCGACGAGGACTTCTGGACCTACGTCCAGAAGATCGCGGCCTGGCTTGATGACCACCCCGGCAGGGCCCCGGCCGCGGCACGCAACTTCGTCGGGCTGCGTCGCTTCGGGCGCTTGGCGCTCCATGCCTGGCAGGTGTTCCTGGCGGTGACCGAGGCTGCCTACGGCGACGGCACCGGCGAGCCGGGCTTCATTAACCAGCATCTCCTGACCCAGAAGAACGACGGCTTCGACCGTTATCTGGACGGCCGCTTCGCCGGCTCGAAGAAGTTCCAGATCGACGAGGAGACCGTGCCGCTGATGAAGCGGCTGGCCGCGATCGTCGCCAAGCTCAAGCATACCCAGATCACCAACCCCTGCGGCGAGATCAGTCTCCTGCTGCTGGGCGGCTACTGCGTCATCGCCGACGTCGTGCCCTTCCACGCGCAGAACGATGACGACGCCGAGGACGCCTTCCGGGTGGCGACGCGGGCGCTGATCCGCACCAACCTGATGGACGCCCTCTACAAGCGCGAGACCGAGCGGACCAACCGCATCGGCGTCGGCATCACCGGGCTGCACGAGTGGATCTTCGCCCGCTTCGGGCTCGGCTTCCGGGACATCGTCGCCGAGGATCCGGACGGCGAGCTCATGCTCGACGCCAACGGCGAATACATGGTCAAGCCGCACCCGGACGCGATGCGGATGTGGCTCACCCTCGCCCGCTTCGCCCGGGCCGTGAGCGACGAGGCTCGCGCCTACTCCGAGGTGCTTGGCGTGGTGGTGCCGCACACCGATCGGACGATCAAGCCGGCCGGCACCACCTCCAAGCTGTTCGGCCTGACCGAGGGCGCCCACCTGCCGGCGATGCGCGAGTATCTCCGCTGGGTGCAGTTCCGCAACGACGACCCGCTGGTGGCCGAGTATGAGGCCAAGGGCTATCCGGTGAAGCGCCTGCAGACCTACAGCGGCACGACGATCGTCGGCTTCCCGACGGCGCCGGTGATCACGCAGCTGGGGATGGGCGACAAGCTGGTGACCGCGCCCGAGGCGACCCCGGAGGAGCAGTATCGCTATCTGCGCCTGCTGGAGACGTTCTGGATCCGCGGCGTTGATGAGGATCTGTGGCTGATGGAGGAGACCGGCAACCAGGTCTCCTACACCCTCAAATACGATCCGAAGGTCGTCAGTCTCGCCGAGTTCCGTCATGCGATGCTGAGCCAGCAGAGCAAGGTCCGCTGCGCCTCGGTGATGCCGGCGGTCGACACCACGGCCTACGAGTATCAGCCGGAGCAGCCGGTCTCCAAGCATGAGTTCGAGATGATCGCCGCGGCCATCATCGCCGACGATGCCAAGGAGGATGTCGACTTCGCCCATGTCGACTGCGGCACGGGTGCCTGCCCTGTCGATTTCGACAAGGAAGCGGCCTGACCGTTCCCTGCGCGGGAGGCGACGTGCGCCTCCAACATTCATTCAGCACTGACTCGGAGTTCGTCCCTCGTGTATACCCATTCCGTCATCATCCATCGGTCGACCGGCGGCGAGGCGATCCATCTCAGGGTCACTCAGGAGGTCGCGAAGCAGGTCTATTCCGCGACCGCGACCGAGAAGGAACTCCAGATCATCGGCATCCCCTACCAGGAGGGCCGCCTGACGCTGTGCATGGACCACGGCATGCTGATCTTCGTGGCGCCGGACCCGTTCGTGACCGACGTCGTGCCCGATCCGATCGAGGTCGAGGCTGAGCCGGTTCCTCTCGAGCCTGTTGTGCCCGAACCGGTCCGGCGCCCGAAGCGGAAGAAGTAGACCGTCGAAATATACCAAGCGCGAGCCCTGCTCGCGCTTTCTATCATCAGTCATCAGTGAATGATCGAGCGCGACGCGCATTGGAAAGGGTCTCATGTCTGACTACATCGTCACCGCCAAGCTGAACACTGGCGACGTCATCACCATCCCGCTCGACGCCGACGCCGGCCAGGCTGTGCTCGCCGAGATCAAGAACAACACGCTCCTCTCCGGCGACCGCGTCTCGATCGTCGGCACCGACAGCGGGCTCGTCACCGCGTCGAGCAATGTCCAGCACCTGACCGTGCTGCCGGCACCGACCGCCGCTGTCGCCGCCTGATGACCACGATCTCGTCCACGACCATCCTCCGGTCGCGCAACGCTGCGCGGCCGGACAAGGTGCTGTCGACCCTGCTGCTGCGCTATCCCGATTGGATCCACGCCGAGCAGCGCACCCACCGGCTGATCCCGCTCGACGAGGGCCTTGAATTCGAGTGGCCGACGCCTTCGGTGATGGCCGATCCGAACCTGTCGCGCAACGCCAACAGCCTCCGGGCCATCCCGACCAAGAAGCTGATCCAGGACGTGATCGACGATCCGGCGATCCCGCTGTTCTGGGGCAAGAACGAGCCTGGCATGCAGGCGTGGCAGGAGCTGACCGGCGTCGAGCTGGCGGAGGCCAAGGCGCTGTGGCTGGAGGCGATGGCGAACGCCATCCACTACGCCAAGCAGCTCGCGGCCGTCGGCGCCCACAAGCAGATCGTCAACCGCGTGCTGAGCCCCTACACCCACAAGACCGTGGTCGTCAGCGCGACCGAGTGGACCAACTTCCTGGCGGTGCGGAACCACCCGGACGCCGAGCCTCACATCCGCATGCTCGCCGAGGCGGTCGCGAAGTGCCTTGAGGACGAGAGCACCGTCCAGACCCTGCAGCCGAACGAATGGCACCTGCCCTTCGGCGAGCCTGGCTATGTCAACGGGCCTGACATCCGGGACCACATCAAGCGGTCCGTCGCCCGCAATGCCTCGACCAGCTACAAGACGGTTGACGGCTTCGACATGACGTTTGATCGCGCCATCGCCCTTCACGACAAGCTGGTCGGGTCGCGGCCGATGCACGCCTCGCCGGCGGAGCACGTCGCCCAGGCGGACGACTACTACTTGGACGAGCGCCCGTTCCCCGGCGCCGTCAAGGACGAGAGCTGGGGATACGTCCATTGGCGGCATCCCGAGCAGCACGGCAACTTTGTCGGCTTCCGCCAGTATCGCAAAATGCTGCCGGGGGAATGCGTCTGATGGCGCGCTTCACCCTGGCCTTCGACGTCCTCGACCTGACCAAGGACACGCCGGAGGGCCTCGAGTCTGGCTTCTACGCCTATTTCGGCGACGAGACCTCGCAGGACGAGACCGTGCCCATCTACGGCCCCTTCCCAACCGCCGACGAGGCGCGCCAGACGGGGCTCGCCGTCGTGCGTGAGGGCCTGAAGGAGGCCGGCGGCAAGTTCCAGATCAAGTCCGTCGACACCACCCCCATCGAGCTCGAGGAACAGAAATGACCGTCATGATTGGCGCGTTCGCGCCCGATATGGCCCCGCGCCGCGGGCTGCCCGTGCAGGTGAAGCGGGTCCGCGAGAGTGCGATCCTGCCCGAATACCAGTCCGACTGGGCCGCGGGCTTCGATCTGCACGCCTGCGTCGGCGACTGGATCGAGCTGCTGCCCGGCGAAACCATCCCGATCCCGACCGGCCTCGCCTTCTTCATCGGCGACCCGAACTATGTCGGCAAGGTCTATGTCCGGAGCTCGGCCGGCAAGATGGGCTTCGCCCTGGCCAACGGCACCGGGATCATCGACGCCGACTACCAGGGCGAGCTGGTCATCATGCTGACCAACCGCACCCGCCATACCACCCTCGACATCCGCCGGGGCGACCGCCTGGCGCAGCTGGTCCTGACGCCCGTCATCCGCGCCGCCTTCGAGGTGGTCAAGGATTTCGCCGTCGCGACCAAGCGCGGCGAGGGCGGCTTCGGCTCCACCGGCGTGCGCTAGTGCGGGAGCTGCGGGAAGGCGTGTGGGCGATGGCTGTGCTGATCGGCATGGTCGTCACCCTCACGCTGGTCGGCCTGGCGTCCGGCTTCGCCGGATACCTGGTCAGTGGCTCGAAGGATGCGGCCGTGGCCCTCGGCACCGTCACGGTGTCGATGGTGATCGCCGCCGGCCTCGGGCTCGTCTTCTACTGGACGAGGCGGACATCGTGATTGGCATGTGCGGAAGTCACCGGGTTGGCAAGACAACCCTGGCCCGGGCCGTGGCGCCCACGCTCCATCTGCCGGTGATCGAGAGCCGGGCCGGCGAGGTTTGCCGCGAGCTCGGCATCGACATGGCTGCGGACCTGTCGCTGCATGAGCGCATCGGCGTCCAGGAGATGATCCTCGACGCCGCGATCGACGACTACAAGCGGCACGCCGGCTCCTTCATCTCCGACCGCACGCCGCTCGACATGGCGGCCTACATCCTGGCCGACTGCCTCAAGAACAGCGGCACGGCGGAGGAGCAGCGGGCGGCCGTCGCCTACGTCGAGCGCTGCATCGACGTGACCAACAAGAACTTCACCTGCCTGATCCTGGTGAAGCCCGGCATCCCCTATGTCGTCGAGGCGGACAAGCCGCCGCCGTCGGTCGCCTATCAGGAGCACCACGGCATGCTGGTGCAGGGCCTGGTCAACGACCTGCGGGTGCTGCCGGAGTGCTACGAGATTGCGCGGAGGGCGCTGGCGCTCGAGGAGCGGACGCAGATCGTGCTCGACATCTGGAGCGACCTGTCGACCACGGCGCAGAAGAACCTCAAGCACGTCACTTGCCATTGACTATTCAGTCAGAAGTGACTGCGCACCCGTTGCGCAGTCGCTATAATCAGCACTGACTGACAACGAAGCGACGAGGGGACAGAACATGGCACAGAAGCTGACCAATACGGTCCGCGAGGAGATCCTCGACAAGATGACCAAGGCGGTCTTCGGCGAGCGCCAGGCCGCCGTCGCGCAGCGCGAGGACGAGATCGCGCGCCGCTTCATTCGCCTGGGGATCGGCGAGGAAAACTGGAACACCTACGAGGCCGTGCCCGTCTCCTGGCTGAACCACACCAAGCACATCATCGTCAGGATCGGCGGCGGCACGGTTCGGCTGGAGGTCATCAAGCATGTGAAGGTGCCCAAGGGTTGGGACCACGGCCTGACCATCGCCCAGGTCGATGGCGGCACCGAGCTGGCGGAGCTCTACGCGGCTCTCCGGAACGACCGGGACACCCTCGCCGACGAGATCAGGAAATTCACGGTCGACACGCAGGTGGTCCTGCAGCGCACCCACTCGATCAAGAAGCTGATCGAGATGTGGCCAGAGGTCCGGTCCTACGTGCCGGAAGCGGCGCTGGCGGACAGCGTGCCCCTGCCGGTCCCCGTCGGGCTGATCGCCGGCATCAACGCGAAGCTCCCGCCGCGCAAGAAGGCAGCATGAGCGACCCGGCGTCAGCGGACGACGCTTCGCTCCCGCGCCGTGGCCGCCGCTGGCACTACGGCGCAGACGCCTCCCTCGACAAGGGCTTCCTGGCTCGGCGCACCCGTCACACGGTGCGCCAGCTCCTCCGGCAGATGAGGACGATCCACGACGATGGAGGACTTCCCGACAGTCCACCAGGAGTTGAACCGGAAGGCGCTTGAGGCGGCCGAGAACCTGGTCCGCTCCTACGAGCAGGGTCGGATCCTCGAGGGGCAGCTCACGGTCGGTCTCACGGCGATCTGGGACGCCGTGAGCGGCTTTCTCACCCCGGACGTCCGCGAGGTCTTCGAGAAGCTCCCCACCCGTCCTGAGCGTTCTGTGCGCGATCTGCGCCTACTCCACGACGGCCGCGGCCAGGCTGCCATCGTCAGCCGCCGCGCCGGGGGCACGAAGGTGACGGCGATCTCCCTGAAGATCGGCCCGGTCAAGAAATTCGACACCGCCGAGAAGGCTGATCCGGAGCTCGCCGCCAAGCGGCGCTTCGACGGCCTTCTCGATCACCTGAAGGCAAAAGGCTTCGAGGAAATCTGATGACCGTCATCAACTTCACCGACATCGAGACGACGGGCCTCGAGCAAGCCAAGGGCCACCGGATAATCGAGATCTGCTGCTCGACCTATATCGCTGCGACCCGCAAGAAGGTCTTCACCTGGACCAAGCGGATCAACCCGATGCGGTCGATCGACGCCAAGGCCCAGGCGGTCCACAAGATCTCGCTCGCCGACCTGGCGGGCTGCCCGACCTGGGACGTGGTCGCGCCGGACGTCGCCAAGATCCTCGGCCGGACCGCGCTGCTCGTCGCCCATAACGGCAACAGCTTCGACTTCCCCTTCATCGGCATGGAGCTGATGCGGATCGGCATCACGCCGCCGGACATCCAGAGCTTTGACACCATGGTCGAGGGCCGCTGGGCGACGGCGACCGGCAAGGTGCCGACCCTTGGAGAGCTCGCCTATGCCTGCGACGTGCCCTACGACCCGGAGGCGGCCCACGCCGCGGAGTATGACGTTGACGTGATGGCTGAGTGCTTCTGGCGCGGCGTGGATTTCGGCTTCTTCAAGCCCGCGATCGAAATCCCAGCCGTCTCGCCGGCACCGCTGGCGATTGCAGCTTAGAACGCCGCTAGACCCGACGCGCTTTCTGGTAGGCGCTTGGATGGTTCACAATCAGTGAGCAGTGGCCATTGGGATGGCGCGTCACCCCTGTCCGATCTGCGGCTGTAACCAGCTATCGCCCCGGCCGGGTCCCGCTTGATAGTGTATGGCGGCGAGTGCAGCCCGACTGATGCTGGAACCGAGCCTCCTCTTCGCATTCCGTGCAGCGGAAGTCGAATTCGACCCCGCGCTTCGGCATGGCGGAGCTGATCAGTATTCAATCAGGCGGCGGGTTGACGACCGGGGCCTGTAGAGGCGGAAGATTGTCCGTTGGCGCCTTTCGCTGGCGCAATTCCAACTCCAAACGCAGGTTGAAATTAAACGTCGTGTCGTCTGCCTGCTGCATCTCTTCCGCCAACTGCTTGGCCTTTGCATTTGCTTCGTTCTCAATCTGTTCGAGCCGCGCCTGCGCCGCCTCTCTCGTCATTGGAGACGCATTGCTTTGTTCGGGAGAGCTCGCGAACTGGGTCACAAAGGAGGCGTAGTCCACAAGGAAACTAATTGCCTTGAGCGCCTCTTGCTGTCGTTCGGCGGCCAGAGCGCCCTCTAGTGCTTCGCGGAGCGCCGTGTTAATCTCGGCCTGTTTAGCCAATGCTTCAGTCCGCGACCGCAAAAGGGCTGAAATCGTGGAACTCTCTTGCCCGTCGTCAATCCGGTTCCTTACAACCTCGGCAAGGCGTGTTAGTTCCGCCGTGCGGGCGACTCTCCAATCATAGGACCGCCGCTTGCGGTCCACGATCTCGTTTAGGACTTCCCCACGTAGCCACGACAATGGCTTCTCGCTGACTGTGAAGTCGCTCCCTGATTTGGAGAACCAGTATGCAGTGCTAGCCTCCGCATCAAACATGCTTCCGGGCGTGACCCCAGCCTCTAGTTTCGATTTCGCGATGTTGGCAATTTCCGCGTCGTAGTCGGTTACTCCGATTCCGACGTAATCAACATTGCCTCCAATCAAGCGTCTGAAGGTCCCCGACTCGGTCTGAAACTTCTCCAGCCGCACAACTATCAGCACGCCTCCAGATCCCGCATATTCCAAGTCGGAAGCTATGCGAGGACTGAATTGCTTGATTTGGTTTTGGACGTTCCGGTCGAGCCCCCAGTTCTCGAAAACTGACATCAACTCGGCGAAGCTTTTGTGTCGGTCAATCCTCTCCACGCCCTCCTTATTCTGCGCGAAAGGCGACGAGATCGACCAAAGTAGTATCACTACTGCCAAATAGAGAGCACGTCTCATGGCCGGTCCTGTGGAACTATCGGCAACGCTGCCGCGAGGCTTTCGGCAAAACGGCGATTTCCAGAGATCGTCTCTGTCGCCAACTGCGCCAGCCGCTGGTTCAATATTTCCAAATTTACTTTGTCGATCAGTAGTTGCACTGCGACTGCCGTCTCTTTGCCGTTTGTCGAGATCGTTCTGGCAAATGTGCTTTTATCAATAAAATTGCCGAATACGTAGCTTCCAATACCTCGGTCGAACGCTGGCGACCCGATGACTTCGTGTAAAAAGTTTCCTTGAACGCTGACTTCGTAGGGGAGGTGGATTTCGCCATTGCTAAAACGCGTGCATTGGCTTAAATCTACGTATGACACGCCTTCACTTTGATACAAAATGTGGGAATTTCCAAGTGTCAACCTATACTCATAATTTTGATCATAAGTAACGTCTTCATATGTATGGGCGCCATTGTGGTTCGTGTATTTTACCGTATACGTGGGGGCCATCAGGTATTCATTGTTACGAAGCCATCTCCATGATCGGAACTGAAACTCGCTGTAATACTCAACGTCCAATGTAGTAATTGCGCAAATCCGAACCTCACGGCCCTTGAGTAAGTTGGTTGCTATAATGCTGACCGCATCGGCAGGGTTCCTGGCGCTGGAGGCGATTGCCGCGCGCATCGATGCCTCGTTTTCTTTTGCCTTGATTTCAAAACTGGTCACCGAGAATTCTAGTCTAGGATCAATCATGGAATTGATCCAATCAAGATGGCGACCTAGGACTATCGCAAACTGCGTTTCGTCGATAATCCCCGCTGCAAATGCACTATGATCTGCCAGCACCATGGCGTCGAGCAGCGGCGCTGCGATGAGTCCACGGCCCTGGTCGTATTCGCGTAGGCGACGACGCGCCACATCGAATTCATTCCAGGCGCGTTCAAGCCGCTCTTCCAGCCCTTGGCGGTCGGCGCCCCTTTTGAGAGAAATGCCCTTATAGTCGGCTTCTCGCTGAACATCCCTGATCGCCACAAGGCCGGTCTTAGCTGCGTTAAAGAGTTGGATAGCATACTGTTGGGATATTGCCCTTAATACTTCGTCCTTCACCTGTTCAATTTGGGAAGTGATCTGAGCAAGCGCGGTCTGGACGACGGCGAGCTGCGATATGATAATATCCAACTTGCCATTGATAGCGCTCAGTATTGCACCAGTGCCACCATCACCTTGCTGAGATTGGAGTAATTTTACGAACATCCCTACGGCAGCGATGGCAGCAATAAGGGCTGGGTTTGCGTAGGCCGGTTCCGTCCCGGCGAGCGCGGCGAACGGGGCAGCCAGTCCGGCCTTAATCACATCGCGTCGGGTCAATCCCATCGCCGTGGTATCCCCCCCATCCGCTATGACAATAGCAGTTGGAACGACTTTCGTCGCTGCAATAGTAAATTGGCCACTTGCAAGTGAGCCGCTCAATTTAGCCTGACCGTGCTTTCCGGTGCGATTCGGCCGCTTGGAACGCTTGCCGTTGCGGCAAGTCTGACGCCTCGCTTCAGGCGATCGCAATTTTGGGCCTTTGTGGCGGCTGGTCGGTGCGGCCGAGTCTTCGGCCTGGCGGTGTGGCACGTATGTCGGGGGCGAAGATGACCGCCCGAAGCAGCGTGCTGACAATTTTTGCGCGCTCTGAGGCGCATTGGCGTAATGACGCTCTCCCGCGACTCGTATCGACCTATCTCATGGACTTGCGTAGACACCTTAGGCCTGTTTGATCATCCATATCCGAAACTAGGCGTGTTGGTCATGCTGTGGGAAGTATTCTGTCCAACTGGCAGTAGGTTGAATGGCCGAATTGGCCGTTGCAATTTCCGTCCTTATCAACGCGATGCCAACCGAACACCCATCAGGCTCTCGCTACAAGTGATCTTGTCGCAGCGACGCGACGACATCGCAGCAAGAATGCAGGAGAGCAATGGTGAGCACGAACCCCGCGATCGGCACCGGCACCGAGATGGACGTGGACGCGCTGATGGCTGATCTCGACGCCGAGCTCAGCGGCGTGGTCGGCGAGATCGAGGAAGAGATCGTCGAGGAGCAGGCGGAGGAGATCGTCGAGGACGTCCTCGCCGGGATCGAGGAGACCCCGGTGGTCGAGGAGCCAATGGTCGAGACCGAAGCGCCGGCGGAGATGGGTGCCGAGGAGCTCGAGGCGACCGTCGGCGCGATCGAGGCGAAGGAAGCCGCCTACGCCGGACAGGAAGCGGCGGGCGACATGACGACCGAAGCGCCGGCGGCGAGCGAGCCCGCCAAGGCGACGTCGGCGAAGACCCCGAAGGCGCCGAAGGAGTCCAAGCCCCGCGTCAGCCTCGAGACCCTCGACGCCGACAACTTCGCCCTGGTCGTGGACGACGCCGAGCGCGACGCCAACGAGCTCAAGGCGGAGGTGCTCGCCACCAAGCCGAAGGCGGTGAAGATCGCCGAGAAGTTCGAGAACCTCCTGATCGCGGTGGCGCAGGGCAAGGCCCCGTCGGTCTACACCATGCTGTGCTTCCAGGCGCTGGTGGAGAAGGGCACGGTCACCAGCGCCGACTTCGTCGCCAAGATCACCGGCTCGGCGAAGGGCGACGGCACCACCTACGGCCTGGGCACGGCGCGCAGCCAGTCCCAGCAGATGATGGCGCTCTTCCCGACGCTGAAGATCGCCATCAAGGACGGCGCCAAGCTGCGGCTGAACGAGGACAGCCTGCTCGCGATCCGGCTGAAGGAGATCATGTCGCCGACGCCGGCGGCGGCTTAAGGGGGATGCCGCGCGGGGAGGTCTCAGACCTCCCCTCTCTTTTCCGGGCGCCAGCGGGTGCCCGCGGGACCGTCCTGCCGGCAGCTGTGGACGACGTTCGCGCAACGCGCACAGATCGCGCTAGAGCGCATCGCGCGCAGTGACGCGACGCGACATAGCGCAATGCAGCAAGCACGCTCTAGCGCTATCTCTGATCGAACGACAAGCACTCGCGCGACGCAGTGCAGAGAGCTCGATCCAAATTCGTAGAGCATACGTCAAAAGGAGTGTGACTCTGGGCAGCGCCCGCTATAATTCAGTCATCGCTGACTAAGCGGGCATTTTACACAAAACGTGCCTCTTCCGCGTTATCGCGACTCCCGCTATGTTCACGATACGTTCTGTATCGAGGAGATTGTTCCTTGCCTTTCGATGTTGCTCCCGAAACCGTCATCGCCTGGAGTCTCCATGGCAACACCGACACCCTCACCGTTGGCGAGTTTGCGGCGCAGCCGCTCATTCAGCTGCCGGCACTCAGCTGGATTCGGATGGGCGCCGACCTGGCGACCGCGGGCCGGTTCGAGGCTCCGGAGTTCGGTGTGATCGAGATCACGAACCGTATCGCAGAGGCGGCCTGAGCCATGGCGAACGCGTCCGACAAGCTGACCATTGAGCAGGATCTCGGCACGTTCGGCTGGCAGGTCCGGGTCAAGTTCGACGGCCAGGTGCTCGCCGTCGCCGAGGGTCTGGAGGTCGACGCCGTGCGCGCCGCGGCGTTCGAGCAGGCGACCGCGCGCGTGAGCGAGATGATCCAGGCAATCCGGTCTCGCACCGGCAAGGCTGCGGCCTAGGGCGAAAGCGCGCTGCTGCTGTAGCGCAAACCCACCCGACTTCCCGCTCGCGTTGTGCGACAAGAAGTCAGTCAGTGATGACAGTGCAACGAGGAGATTGACGTGAACGCAGACCGTCTCCGCCACATGGCGAGCATTCTCCGGGCGCCGCTGCCGCCCGACGTTGTCGGCTTCAACATGCTCTACTATGTCGCCGAGGTCGAACAGGTCGACCTGGATGGCGAGACCGAGGATCCGGACGAGTTCGAAAAGATGACGGCCACGGCGTTCCGGGAGGATACCCCGGCATGCGGCACGATCTGCTGCGCCATGGGGCTGGCCGGGCTCGACCCGAAGTTTCAGGCCGAGGGCCTGGTCTGGGACAAGGTCCGGGGCAAGTTCATCGTCGGGGGTCAGGAACATCTCTACGGAGAAGCGGCGGCCGAGAAGTTCTTCGACATCGCGTGGGAGGACGCCGACACGCTGTTTGGCCCCGCCTGCGCCCTGTATCTCGACTACGACGCCGACGAGACGCAGACCCCCGTCGACCCGCTCGACGTCGCCGCCGTGATCGAGCACTACGCCAACACCGGCCGGCTCGTTCACGTCTCGCAGATCCACGCAGGCGTCGCCGCCTGATCCATAGCTGCGGCACTGACCGCCCGGCCCTGACACCCCTCCGCACCACCGAGAAGGCTTTTGCACATGCACATCCGTGTCCTGATTCTGCCGGGCCGCGACCCGGTTGCCGACCTCAAGGCGGTGCGCTCCGCACTCAACATCGGCCTCGGCCCGGCCAGGGCGCTGATCACGGGGGCTCAGGAGGTGATCCTGACCGCCGACCAGTTGAATGACCTGCTGGTGGAGCTGCCGGGCCGCGTCCAGGTCGCCGAGCCGAGGGAGAAGATCACCGACGTCCGCTACGACACCGTGTTCCCCGGCGCCGGTCACCGCCTCGACGACGTGATGCTCACCCTGACGGCGGATCGCCACGCCGAGGAGATGGTGGCGCTCAGGCTCGGCCATCTTCGGACCGGCAGGGTCCGGATCGCCTTCGACCAGGCGATCAGCTTCCTCGGCGGGCTCGCGATCCATAGCCGGCCGCTGCCGAAGATCGAGCCGATCCTGAACCCGAAGGTGATCGTCGCCGGCCCGCCGCGGAAGATCACCGTCCGTGTGTCGACCAGCGACGGTGCCGCACCCCGCGCCGCGGCCTGACCCAGCCGGGTATCCAGCCGACTGCCCGAAGCATTAGCGCGATACTGCGATATCGCGCTAGTGCGCAACTGCGACGAGGGACAGAAGACATGTGCAGCGCTCGGATCGATGCGCCGACGGGACCGCGTGTCCTCTACCACCAGCACTTCACCGAAGCCGAGGTCCGGCAGATGGACGGCGAAGGCTGGTTCATCTTCGATGCCGAGGGCACCTGGGACCTCCAGCGCCTCGACGAGGCGATGATGTTCGCCGACGACGCCAGCGCCAGGGCCTTCGTCCTTGAGCGGCACAAGCAGGGCTCGCCGCTGCACACGAAAGCGGTCGAGTTCATGGTCGCGCACTCGCCCTACCGGCTGGGCGTCGCAATGGTCGACTACGTGAACTACAGGCTCGCCCGGCGCGCCATCGTCCAGAAGACCCTGGACGCGATCGAGGAGCTCGACACCAAGGGGACTGCGTGATGGGGCAGATCACCGTGGCCGAGCCGACCGAACTTGATCTGGAGATCGAGGCGACTGAACACCCGCTCCCTGGCAAGAGCGACATCCTCTTTCAGATTGTCGAGGGCGACAGCCACCTGTTCGAGTCATGGGACAACGCCAGCCAGCGCTTTGTGCGCCACGGCCTCGATTTCGGCGAGATGCAGTGGGAGGGCGGTAGCGCCGAGATCGATGGCACCGAGGGCATGCTTGAATATTGCATCGCCCAGATGCTGGACGAGGAGTTCTGGCGGCCCGGCTGGTTCGTGATGGAAGGCTACATCGGCTACTACTACCGGGACGCCTTCACCAATGAGATCAGCCTCTCCCACGAATATGAGGTCGCCCGGCCCGCCCGCTGGTCGGACATCGAGCGCTTCGGCACGCAGAAGGCGCCGCTGCACATCCGGATCGCCAGGTTGTTCGGACTCGACCCAATCTTTCGGGAGCGCCGGCGGTGAGCCACCGCTACCTCTGCGTCACCTACCGCGACGGCCGAGAGATCCTCCGGAGGGAGTGTGAGCTCGGCGCCCACCACCTCTACGTCAAGACGGCGCAGGTCGGGCGCACGGCCTTCCTCGAGCTGATCAACGGCTGGAACCGGACCGCCCTCCTCGGCACGGCCAACGGCGGCCCCGTCCACGTCTACGTGGCCCTCTAGCGGGCGCACCAGAAGGACCCATCCATGTTTAGGTCTAGGCAAAGTGCGCTTGCTCGCGAGCGCGCTAAAGCGGAGGCGCGCATTCTTGCTGAGCGGGAAGTGCGCAAGGGCGCCACCGGCACCAGAATCACCCACATCATCGTGGACGAGCTGGCGTCCCTCCCCTCCCCTGCCCCGCTGTGGCGGCCTGGCGCGCCCTGGACACGGCGCGAGAAATGAGGCTCGGCGCTGCGCCGGTGGCCGATCATGGCGTCTATCTGTCGAGCATGCGCCTCCCGCTGCTCGACAAGCTGTTCTTCCTCGACAAGGTGGAGCTCGGCTCGATCATCGACGTCGGTTGTGCCGACGGCACCATGCTGGCGGCGATCGAGCATGTCGAGCCGGGGCTACAGCTGATCGGCGTCGACATCTGCCCGGAGATGCGGGCGCGGGCGAACATTACCGTGCCCCGGGCCGAGATCGTCGCCGATCTGGCCGCAGCGCTGGCGGCCGCCACAGCCAGGCCGCGCTTGGTGGTGCTGTCGTCGGTGATCCATGAGGTCTACAGCTACCTCGGCGCCGAGCGGCGGGCGGCGTTCTTCGAGGCGATCTGGAACTCCGGCGCCGAGTGGATCGCGATCAGGGATATGATGCCCGGCCGCGACGTCGATCGGCCGGCCAATCCCGTGTCGGTCGCCCGAGTGCGGCAGATGGCCCATCCCGAGCGCTTGGCGCAGTTCGAGGAGGCCTGGGGCGCCATCGACGGCAACCGCGCCCTCCTCCACTACCTCCTGAAATACCGCTACGCCGCAAACTGGGCGCGGGAAGTGACGGAGAACTACCTGCCGACGACGGCAGAGGCGTTCCTGGCAGGCGTGCCGCGGCACTACGAGGTCGCCTACATGGACCATTTCACCCTGCCCTACCTCCGCGAGAACGTGCGCCGCGATTTCGGCGTTGACCTGCAGGACCGTTCGCACCTCAAGCTGATCCTGCGGCTCCGGTCGTGTTAGTATTGTGCGCGAGGGAGATCGGCGATGGATTTGCGGCGGGCGAAGGGCAAGCGAGGCGACTGGTTTGCGCGTGTTGATGGGGACCAAGAGGATCTGCCGTGCGTTCACAAGTTCTGGGTCCGCCCCACGAAAGAGGACGCGCAACAGCGGATGCGATATCGAGATCCTCATGCCATGCCTGGAAACCCGACGTGGGACCGTTTCATTGAGGGCATCCGAACGAAGGGTCGTGTCATCCTGGCTGACGATCCCCCGATCGTGCCGGACGGGAGTGGGGGATTCGTGAGAGGGCGCTACATCGCCGTGTTCGAGGCGAGTGAAGTCGAGATAGACGGAACGACGCTGTGGTTTACGTTTGGCGATCGCCTCATGGATCTTCGGTAGGTGCGGGCCTCCAGGACCTAGAACACACTCCTCCCGTCTCCAATCCGATCGTGATAGAACCCGTCCAGCGCACACGGGAGATTTTCCATGTCGGCGAAGGTGTTTATCGACGGTGAGGCAGGGACGACGGGGCTGCAGATCCGGGAACGCCTCGAGCGCCGCGGCGACATCACGCTCATGAGCCTGCCGCCCAGCGAGCGCAAGGATCCGGCTGCTCGCCGCCGGGTGCTGAACGAGGCCGACGCCGTCATCCTCTGCCTGCCTGATGACGCCGCCCGCGAGGCCGTCGGCATGGTGGAGAACCCCAAGACCGTCATCATCGACGCCTCGACCGCGCACCGGGTCGCCGACGGCTGGACCTATGGCTTTCCCGAGCTCGCGCCCAGCCAGGCCAAGACGATCGCCGTGTCGAAGCGCATCTCCAACCCGGGCTGCTATCCGACCGGCGGCATCGCGCTGCTGCGGCCGCTGGTGGACCGCGGCCTGGTGCCATCGGATCACCCGATCACCGTCAACGCGGTGAGCGGCTACAGCGGCGGCGGCAAGAGCCTGATCGCGCGTTATGAGGGATCAGGCCCGGCGACGCCGTTCTACCTCTACGGCCTCGGCCTGAGCCACAAGCACGTCCCGGAGCTGCAAACCTGGGCCGGCCTCACGCGCGCGCCGATCTTCGTGCCCTCGGTGGGCGCTTTCGCGCAGGGCATGCTGGTCTCGGTGCCGCTTCAGCTATGGGCGCTTCCCAGGCGGCCGACAGCTGCGGCGCTGCGCGCGGCCCTGACTGAGCACTATGCCGGCCAGGACTACGTCAGCGTGGCGTCGGAAGGCGAGACGAACAAGCTCCAGGAGCTGGAGCCGGAGGGGCTGAACGGCACCAACAACCTCCGGCTCTACGTGTTCGAGAATCCCAAGGAGCAGCAGGCGCTGCTGGTCGCCCAGCTCGACAATCTCGGCAAGGGCGCGTCCGGCGCAGCGGTGCAGAACCTCGACCTGGCG
Source organism: Inquilinus sp. OTU3971 (assembly GCF_038440215.1). NCBI lineage: Bacteria > Pseudomonadati > Pseudomonadota > Alphaproteobacteria > Rhodospirillales > Rhodospirillaceae > Inquilinus > Inquilinus sp. OTU3971. Next base: position 46,537 of record NZ_JASATH010000002.1, read on the forward strand.
CTTGGTCTGCGCCAGCCCGTCCGCCTCGAGGCGTAGATCATGGCGACCGGCGCGGTCATCCTCTCCTACCACGGCAAGGAGCCGCTAATCTCGCCGGAGGCCTTCATCGCACCCGGCGCCGTCATCATCGGTGACGTCGAGATTGGCCGCGGCTCCAGCATCTGGTTCGGCTGCGTCATCCGCGGCGATATCGCGCCCATTCGGATCGGCTCCAACACCAACATCCAGGACGGCACGGTCGTCCATGTCGCCGGCGGTGTGCCGACCTACATCGGCAATGGCGTCACGATCGGGCACATGGCGCTGATCCACGCCTGCACGCTGGCAGATCGCAGCTTCGTCGGCATGAAGGCCTGCGTAATGGACCGGGCTGAAGTCGAGGAAGAGGCCATGGTCGCCGCCGGAGCGCTCCTGACGCCCGGCAAGCGGGTTCCGGCCGGTGAGCTATGGGCGGGCAGCCCCGCCCGGCCTGTGCGCTCCCTGAGCGACGCAGAGCGTGCCGAGCATGTAAACCTGGCGGCGCGCTATGTTGCCCTCGGCGTCGAATATCGGGCGAGCCTGGTGCTGGACGCGGGCTCGGCCCTCTGACTGGAGAATGCGCATGAGGCTGCAGCCGCTGGTCCTGCTGCTGGCCCTCCCCTCCCCCGTCCTCGCCTGGAGCGGCACGGACGAACAGGGCGCCAACGTCGAGATCGAGGCCGGCGAGCGGGTCAGGAGCGGCGAGGCCGTCGAGATCTACGACTATGGCTCCGGCACCTACCAGACCATCGATGTCGACCGCGTGACGCGGCGCGACCGCACCGTCACGGTCGAGGGCACGGACGAGGATGGCGACTACCTCGAGCTGGAGATGGAGGACGAATAGGCGCTGAGGTATCGTGTCTCATCGAACTGGGAGGGGATGATGGGCGACAATTTGAAATACGCCGCGCAGAAGCTCGGCGACTTCGTGGACTGTTTGACCCTGGGGCCAGGCCGGATCGCCGAGCGCCTGCAGAGCGGCTTTCTATCGCTGTCGGCCGTGCAGGCGAAGGACTTCGAGGGCACGCCTTTCGGCACCGTCTACGAGGACATCCAAAGCATCTCGTCGAACAAGCCTAATGCCGGGCGTGGGACGCGCCACGCCACGCTCACGGCCATGTCCGAAGATGAGGCGAGGGAGCTGGCGCGCCGCATCGTCAAGCTCAGGGACGATGTGGACGAGCACTTGGCGGCCAGGGAAGCGCTGCCGTCCCGCCATAGGTCCTGATCGGACTCGACTCTCCGGTCTGTTCGCTCCGACTTGCAGGAACAGAACAGGAACACACCGGAGAGTCCCTGGCGGTCGGCCTACATGCCCACCTCCTCCCTTTCCAGGTCGTCGAGATGAGCGAGCAGGAAGGGAAGATGGAGATCCATGCCGCGGTCGGCCACATCGACGTGGCCTGGATCGCATTCTATGCGGTCTGCCTCTCGCACCCCAAGCGGAAGCTGGCGCTGTTGGACTGCAACCGCATCATTCGGCGCAACTATTCCGGCACGGGCATCCCTTCTATCCCCTGGGAGAGACAATCACAGTCCGGAGCTGTGGAAACCTAAGTCAACTTAAGTCAACCTTTTGAGCGCGATATTGCATTTCGAGCGACGCATGCGGGAGACGTCGCAGATCGCGCAGAGAGCGCGCTACAGCGACGGGACGTCATTGACGCTAGAGCGACAGCGCAAAGAGACGATGACGCTCTAGCGCGCTTCAGAGCGCGACGCCCGAGACGGGTGATTGGGCAGCGCCAGGCCAAGCCCGAGGCCCTCCCCTGCCCTACCCGCTCACCTCCAATGGCAAGATCGAATCCGGAGCTCTTCGCAACTGCTTCTCCATCACGCGCTGACTATCACAGAGCATCGAGAACAGCAGAGCGCAGGAGCACAGATTGCAGACCCGGACCCCCAGCTTCGTCACCGACCGGCCCTTCGCACAGGGCGACATCGCGATCATCATCCGCAGCACCGGCGAGATGCACCTGGTCACGGTCGACGACATCGAGAAGGTGAACGACCCGGCGACGCTGGAGCGCGTGACTACGGCCATGAAGCTCTACGCCGCTGCCAATGAGCCGGGGCTGGATGACATCCTGACCCGGAACCTGCACAATCAGCTCCAGCACGGGCTGTTTGACGTCAAGACGCATTAGGCCGATAGGACGATTGTGCGAAAGAGCGCTTTCACGCCAGGACGATTGTCCGTTGAACGCCCGGGCCGGCGTCGAGGCAATGTCGTCTCCTTCTATCCGACGGGACCTCGACGCCGCGGAGGGCAGCGGTCATGGATGCGCTCTCGGCTCTTCTCCGGCGCAATCGCACTGGCGCTCTTAGGCGGTAGCGCGCTTGTGGGCTATGACGTCTTCACGGGTCAGCGCCTGCACGTGGTCGATGGCGACACGTTCGACCTGGACGGTGAGCGCATCAGGATCTGGGGTGTTCAGGCGCCGGAGAGCCGCGATCCCGGCGGTCCAGCGGCCACGGCGGCGCTCAAGCGCATCCTCGTCGCCCCGGTGAGCTGCGAGCGGAAGTATCTCGACCGCCATCAGCGCACGGTGGCACAGTGCTTCAGCGACGGCCGCGACATCGCTGCGGAGCTCGTATTGCAGGGCCACGCCGTCGACTGGCCGTATTACAGCGGGGGCTATTATGCGCGGATTGGCGAAAGCGGCTTTGGTAGGTAGCGCGCTTATGGTCGCCCTGGTCGGATGCGCTCCCAAAGCACCGGTGAGTGAGGCCCGCACACCGGTAAACTGCAATTTCACCGATGACAACATCGTGCTCTACCAAGCCACGATGGACGCGGCCTACTACAACAATCCGCACATCTACAAGCTGATCAAGGCGATCGCCGACGGGAAGATGACCTCAGCCGAGGCCCGGGCGAAAATGAATCCCAATGAGTATCTGACGGCCGTGAACATCTCGCGGGTGCTAAAGCAGAAGGAGGCGGCTGAGCAGCGGGTCGCCGTGCTCACGGCCACATGTAACCAGCTCAACAACTGAGCAAGACCGCTTGGGAGGGCATGACGATGGTCAAGGCAGCCGCAATCGCGGTCTCGCTTTTCTGCGCTACCGCGCTATGGCGACAGAGCGCTATAGCTGAGACAGAGCCTCCACCGAAGGAGGTGTGTCTGTCGGTCTTGTGGGCATCGAACCGGGCCTATATCACCCAGGCAGCGCGGATGACGGTTGAAGTGCGGAGCGCAGAAGGCCTGACCGAGTTGGAAGCGGAGCACTTTCGAAATGTGAGGTTCGGCATCGACCTGGTGGTGGCCATGTCGGGCTGCAGCATGGGCGTTTGGGGCGATTACAAGAAGTGCGTCGAGGCTGCGATGAAGGTGACCGATATTGCCTCGGACAGCGGATATCGGATGATCGCTCAGGATTGCTATCGCAAGATCTCCGACGTCTATGGGCAATAGGGCAAGGGAGGGGAATATGCGCAAGGTCGGAAGCGCGCTCGCGCTCTCGTGCGCCATCGCTCTATCGGGCCATGGCGCAGAGGCGCAGGATCAGCCACCGAAGCAAACATGTCTGACGGTTCTGTCAGCGGCCGCGGGTGCTTACCTGGACTATGCGATCTACGATCGGGTCGAACGAAAGCAAGGGTCTGCAATCCCTCACCAGGACAAGATCGTCGAAGGCGCCTATGGCGCTATCGGAATTGTAGTCCAGCGATCTCGCTGCAGCGAGCGGCTTTGGCAGGAACTGAGAGCCTGCTACGAGGATCGGTTGAAAGTGGGTGATGTATCGACGCCGGAGTGGAGGAACGCTGCAGTGGTCCATTGCCAGAGAACGGTGCTCGGCCCGTATATGCGATAGGCGGGGAAATGTGAGCCGCGACACTCACAAAGTCGGCTCGGAAATTCACTCTTGCATCCCCGCCCCGCAGAAAACCTAGCTTTCACGCTAGCGCTACAAGGCAGCATCGGGAAACCGCGCTGTCGCGTCAACGCGCTAGGAAGACCATCAGTTGGCCTTCGGTCTTGGCCTATGAGAGACTGGGTCCGACCCAACTACGACCGTGTGTGACGATCCCTGCGCGATTGGCGGGCCATATGCCGTTTAGGAAGCCCCCAGCTACCCTCAGACCCTGGCCGGGCCATTTCGTGGCGGCGGCGGAGCTCACCGAGGCCCAACAGCTAGCTCTGTTCGAGCTGATCGCCATGGCTGTGAACGGCGACACCGAGGTGATCCGGGTCGAGCTCAACAACCTCAAGACCGACGACGGCCACACGCTCGGCAGCTGGGAGGTGGTGGTGATGAAGACGGCGGGGTAGGGGGAGGCGGCAACATTTCATCATCTCACCCGCGGCGAGCATTCGCATTTGTTGCTTAGAGGTCCTCCATCGCCAGGCAAGGGGTCTTTCGGCCCAGGCACCTGGCCAGGCCTCGCATTTGCCTGCCGCGCCTCCAGTCAGCGCTGACTATCATCACGTCATCAGCGACGACGCGAGGCACCATGCAATCCGTGAAGCAACGACTCCGGCGCCATTACGGGCCGGAGGTGGCGTGCCGTGTGGGCTGGCGCTTCGAGGCGACCCAGAGCGGCCACATCAAGGCGGTCCACGACAACGGTGTCACCATCCTATCCGGAAGCCCGTCCGACCCGAGGGCCCGGCTCAACAGCCTCGCCACAATGAGGCGCATCGAGAGGGGACAGGCATAATCGCCAGGTTCAGGAACGGTTGGGTGCCGCAATGGCACCCAGCGGCATTTCGCTAGCGCCTTTCCGCGGACATCCGTGGAGACCCGAGGCGCGCCATGGACATCCGCGGGGTTGGCGATCGAGGTCCCATCGCACTTCCCAACCGGAACGCCTTCGCGCTTTCGCGACACTGCGCTTATCGACAATAGCGCAAGAGCGAGAGCGCACATGAGCCGCACCTTGATGACCCTCATTGCGATCGACGTGAGCGTGAAAGCCGCGGTGCTGATCGCCGTCATCGTCAAGTTCCAAGCCACGCACTGAGGGCCGGCGCCATGGGCTTCGTCCGCGACTTCCTCGCCATCACCGGCATTTTCGCCACCGCCTACGCCCTGCTCGTGCTCGGGCACGGCTTCGGACTCTGAGGAGAACAACATGACCCAGAAGACCATCACCCCGACCACCGACACCCTCACCGTCAAGCAGCGGGATGCGCTCCTACGGCTTCTCGACCTGGTCGAGGGCTTCTTCGACGGCGACGACGACGATGGGTCGCTTCTCGCCATGCGTGAGGCACAGGCGGTGCGGGACGCCTTCAAACTGCAGCGGGTGGAGTAAGGGAGGGGAAAGCGCCATAGTGCGCTTTCCCGCTTAACCGGTATCGCCCTAGGGCGCCAGCCCCAACAGCCCGATCTCAGGACCCATTATATTGGTCGACTGCTGGGCCCAAATTAACATAGCCGGAGTTGAGTTTTCCACCATCGAGGCGGGGGGTATCGTTAGTAACCCACCAGTTACCGTCGGCTAGAATTCCAACCTGCCAGGAACTTGTGAGGATATTATAAAGCCAGCGAACAGTCTTATCTTCGGAAACTTCAGTCGGGGGCTGCATGAAAGGTCCGATTGCCCTTATATCTCCTTCGAAAATTTCGGATTGACCGTGGGAACAATCCACGAGCTGCCAAACGGGCTCTCCTGTCCAGCGTGCTGGCGTCCATATCAGCGGCCCAGATCCACCCATCGTCTCCACCTGGATCCAATAGTAGCCCAACTCGCGATCAGCCATCTCACCCTCGCCTGAGTAGGTCGGTTTGGCAGACCCGCTCACAACATCAACCGAAGCGAGCTGCCGGTGCAGAGCCTATCGGAGGCTGGGCATTCTGTCACATTAAGGTCTGTGTGCGCTGCCCGTGCTTATACGGGTCCTCGCAGCTTCGGCCACCCACGGTCCTCCGCGGCCCGGCCAGGAGTCTTCCGGACCTAGGCCACCCGGGTCTTTGGATCCGAGGCCACGGAAGCTGTCACACAGGTGACAGATCCCGACCGGGATGCCAGCCGAATGCCCATCGTCATCTTGCGATGCTGATCATGTCAGCGCTGAACGCGCGACGCGACACACCAGGGACGCAAGACGATGACCTTCTACACCGACAGCGATCACGCCGATCAATTCGCCGCCGCCCAACAGATGAAGCTCGACCGGGCCGCCCGTCGCAGCCGGCGCGAATACCGCCACGCCAAGCGCCAGCTCCTCGACCAAGTGAGCGCCGACGAGCTCGATGACCTCGACCTGCTGCCGGAGTGCGTCTACGAGCCGGAGCTCACACTGCGCGGGTGGGATCGCATCGAATAGCCCGCACAGCGCGCAGGGAGCGTCAGGGAGGGCATGGGAGGAACTTCGGGGTCTCCTCCCCATACCCCAGTCACCCAGCACCGCCCTAGGGCTTCCCCTGAAGCGCGTATGCACGATGCCGCGAACGCGCCCTAGGGCACTCTCGGGCTTCCTAGGGAACGGGTCGATTCCGGATTGAGTCTCGCCGCGGAGCTCCGCGGGCCCTGGGGAACGGCTGCGGGCCGAACTGGGCCTCCCGCGGATTTCCCCGAGGTATGGGCAGCTCCGGAATTGGGTCGCCATAGGGGCTCTCCGCGGGCGGGCGCGGATGAGGATGGTCCGCAGGGTCTCCGCGGAGGTGGCTTCGGGGCCACAGTGGCGGTCCGACCACGTGGCGGCTCCGCCACATGGCGGGGATGACACTCAGGAGGGCTTTCGACATGTCGGGCCGACATGCGCGCTATGCAGTCAGTCAGTAGTGACTGCCCGCTGTCATGCGCTTAGTCTCATGTATGTCAGACGCGACGACGCGCTGATGATAACGCTACGCAGACGAGAGAGACAGACAAATGACCGCTTTCACTGACATGATCGCGCAGATCGCTGATGACACTGCAAAGACTTACGCCCTCGATCTGTCGAAGCAATTCGACGCCCGCGCCGAGTATGAGCGCGCCAAGAACAGCGACAACGATACGATCCAGGCGAAGCTTAAGAGCGCTGCCGCCCGTCTGTCGAGCGTCTCCGCTGCCAAAGTGTTGATCGCTGCGAACGTCTCGGAGACGTTCGTGAACCGCGCGGAACGCAACAACGCTCGATACAACGTGTATGCCATCGACAAGCTGTCGAATATCGTTGACGTGCTAGTCAACGCGCGGACGATAAATGCTATCAGCAATGCATGCATCCGCAGCATGATCACTCTCGAAGAGGCGAAGATTGACTTTTCGCACAAGCTGGCGCTCGCCTCTGCAAGCGACAAGATCACTGTCGACAACGCGCAAGCGCGCAAGCGTCTGACCCGTCACAACGTCTCTGCCTCGACCGCGTCGACGCAAGCATCCTCGACGATGAATGCGCTTGTGACGCTGCACATTGTCGAGGAATACACGAATGACGCGCGTGAAACCTGCTATCGCTTCGCGGACAGTGACGTCGCCCGCAGCGTGCGCGCGCTTTACACTGCATCGTAAGTCAGCACTGACTAGAGCGCGCGAAAGCGCGCTCTAGCATCGCTACAGAGACGAGAGAGAGAGAGAGAGAGACGACGACATGACGACGAAAGCTAGACTGCACGCAGCGCGCGCTGCGATACGCTACAGAGCGCGCACGATGACGCTGCAAGCGCGCGACTTCAACAACGTCGCGCTGCACTACGCGCGCACTGCGAGTGAAATGCACAGCATCGCGCGAATGCTGAAGTCGAATTACGCTCATCGACTGTATATGTGACGGGGCCGCCACGCATTCGATTTCTCGGGTGCGTGGCTCTTCCGCCACGATGGAAGTCTTAGGGCGGTTTCGGACGTATCGAGGGGGATGCCGGCAAAAACCTGTCGCCGGAATTCAGCCCCTTGGAGACCACCTGGCCCGCAGTCTGCCTATCCTTGGAGGTCCGATCGCCCAGCCTTCATCGCGGACGGCTGGTCACCGATCCGATCTGCAATTGCAGAGTCTCCAGCTTGACCGTGGCCAGTCTGACGGTCTCGACCTGTTTGCTGGTCGCCAGTTTGGCCGTCACGACCTGCCCCGTCTCGATCTCGCTCTCGCGGAACAGCTTCATGACATGAGCGGCCCGCCGGTCGAATTCAGCCAAGGCAGGGTGCTCGAACCGCGACAAGAATCTCCGGATCGCGCCGATCATTCCGCCCAACCCTCATTGTGGTGATCGATCATCAGCTGCTGCCAGCCCTTCCCGAGACAATCCTGGCCTCGACGTCATGATTATAGCCGGACGAGAGGAGATAGGCGCGGTTCAGCAACAGCGCCACCGCGATGTGCTCGGCGGCGTAGATTCCGATATGGTCCGAGCCCTCGGTAACGATTCGGGCCCTGATCGCCAGCTCGTCCCTAGTCCTGCAGTGCGCCGTGCAGTGCGGCTCCACACCCGCTCTCCCGCACAAACCGCCCCGGCCTTCCGCCATCCCTATCCTTGGAACCCGGTGCTCGTTGTCGATCGGCTATGACCGATGGTGGCCTAACTCTCTCGTCCGCGATATAACACGGGTGCCGGCTCACGCTGGCACCCGGCCCTCAACGACCGAGGGGCTGTCGGATCGCCATCCCCATCGACGGCGTTCGACTCTTCTGGTCACGATGGTCGACCAGACCATGCGGGCTCTCCTGCGATCTAGGCAGTTGTGTGATGAGACGGGGAGGGTGGCAGCCCTCCCCGTCTCGGCGAAGCCAGAGCTGATGGGAGGAGACTCGAGTGAAGCGCCATATCGGACACTACCCTTTCTCCACTTCTCACTCTGGTTATCAATATACCGCCGAAACTGACCGTTAATACTACTGCTTTGAATTTTATCTGGGCCTGGGCCAAGTCTGCTGGCCGTCTTGGCCATCGATCAAGCATGTGCATTGTGCTTGGCGTCGGCCACCCAAGCAATGCGTCTTTTCAACCGACTCTCAAGTGATCGAAGAAGGCGATCGTCTAGAGCCATCCGAGAAACGGAATCGATCGATCAGCTGCCGCCCGTCGGTTGACCGCGGCGCTCGGCTGGTCGAATGATTGCGCCCCACGATCGAACTGCCGCCGACTGACATGACCAGATCCCGCCGCCCCGACACCGTCCTCGCTCACGCTGGCCGCCACCCGCGGGCAAACCATGGGATGGTGAACCCGCCCGTCTACCACTCCTCGACCGTCCTCTGGCCGACCGTGGCCGCGATGGACCAGGCGCACGCAAGCCTGGAGAGCGGCGTCTACAGCTATGGCCGCGTGGGGTCGCCGACCAGCGAGGCCTTCGAGGAGGCGGTAGCGGCGCTCGAGGGCGGGCACGGCGCGATCTCGGTGTCGTCTGGTCTGGCTGCTGTCAACCTGGCGCTGACGGCTCTCCTGAAGGCCGGCGACCATGTGTTGATCACCGACACCGCCTATGGCCCGACCCGCCGCTACGCCGACTCTGTGCTGGCGCGTTATGGCGTCGAGGTCGAATATTACGATCCGCTGGCAGGGGAGGGGATCCAGGAGCTCTTCCGGGCGAACACCCAACTCGTCTACCTCGAGTCTCCTGGCTCGCTGACTTTCGAGGTGCAGGACGTGCCCGCCATCACGGCCGCGGCCCGGACGCGGGGCATCCTCTCGGTGCTCGACAACACCTGGGCGACGCCGCTCTTCTTCGACGCCTTTGGCCATGGCGTCGACGTCACGGTCCATGCCGCCACGAAATACATGGTCGGGCACTCGGACGCGATGATGGGCGTCGTCGGCGCTCGTGAGAAGCGGACCTGGCTGAAGCTGAAGACGCACGCCGTCCAGGCCGGCCACTGCGCAGGCCCGGACGATCTCTACCTCGCCCAGCGCGGCCTGCGGACGATGGGTGTGCGGCTGCAGCGACATCAGGAGAACGCGCTCAAGGTGGCCCGATGGCTTCAGGCCCGGCCGGAGGTCGCCCAGGTGCTCTATCCCGCTCTGCCAGGTAGCCCGGGCCACGAGATGTGGGCCCATCACTTCACCGGCGCGTCGGGCCTGTTCTCGATCGTGCTGCAACCGGCGTCGGCCGGCCAGGTGGCGGCGATGCTCGATGGGATGGAGCTGTTCCAGATGGGCGCCAGCTGGGGCGGCTATGAGAGCCTGATCCTGCCGACCCATCCAGAGAAGATCCGCACGGCGACGCACTGGAAGGCTGCAGGGCCGGGCGTGCGCCTCCATGTGGGGCTCGAGGACCCTGCCGACCTGATCGCCGATCTGGAGGCCGGCTTTGACCGGCTGCGGGCCGCGGCATGAGCGCGGAGCGTCTACTCGAGGAGGTGCGCTTCGACGAGGCCGGCCTGGTGCCGGTCATCGCCCAGCAGCACGACACCGGCGAGATCCTGATGCTCGCCTGGATGAACCGCGAGGCGATCCTTGAGACGCTGGCGACCGGCCGAGTCACCTACTGGTCGCGGTCGCGCCGCGCGCTGTGGCGGAAGGGCGATACCTCCGGCCAGGTGCAGGACCTGATCGAGCTTCGGCTCGACTGCGACGGGGATGCGATCCTTGTGAAGGTCGACCAGATCGGGGTCGCCTGCCACACGGGCCGCCGCAGCTGCTTCTTCCGCGTCGCGCAGGAAGGCGTCTGGGAGACGGACCTCCCGGTTCTGCGCGACCCGAAGGAGCTCTACGGGGCCTAGGGTTGGCGGCTAGCAAGCTGTTGTGGTCGATTCCCCTCCCCTCCCCTGCCGTCTCGACCCGTCTCGTCTGGGGTGTTGGCACAAGGATCGCTGATTAGCGACGGGCCGGATGCGAACCGGCCCGTCAGCCGCCGAAGCGATAACGCTTGACCGCGCGAGCGCGACATCTAGGCTCTACCCATTCGGTGGGAGAGTTTGGATGTCGCGCCTTTGCTCAGCGCCGTCGCTGCGCGTCCTGTTTCGTCAATCGCCTATGCTGGTGCCGCCCAGCGAGCTTTCTAGGCTCCTCGGACACCTGACCGCCAACGATCCGGACGAAGTCGACGCCTTCTGGTCAGCCGTGCTGACCAGGCTACCGCTCGACGAGCGCGAGGCGACGGATCTGCACGAGATCCTCGACCTGGCGCCGTCGCACGTCCGCCAGCTGCCGATCTGGGCCTTCATGAAGGTCGCGCACAGCCAAGCTGCCAACGGCAGCCAGGCGACGCACTAGGGATGGCCAAGGCGTCCACGCGCACGACGCTCGCGGCGATCGACGCCGCGCTGCGGCAGACGAAGGAGCTGACCGAGGCGCTGCTGACCCTGCGGGAGCAGCACCAGGCCGCGGGCGTGGACGAGGGTGCCTGGTGGAAGACGCCGGGCGGCCGGCTGAACGAGGCCGGGCTGAAGGCGATCCGGCAGATGTTCCGGGATGGGCTGAGCGACACCGAGATCGGGCAGCGGCTTAAGATTACGCCCTCAGCCGCCAAGCACCAGCGCCAGAATTGGCTGACGAGATAATCGCCGTCTAGGTGTGGTCACGAGGTCGGCATTTAACTGTAAGCTCCATAGTCGCGCGACGGTCCCACTCAGGAGAGGGCGATATGAAAGCGCGAATAATGTGGGTTGCGGCAGCTATATTCACTTTACCCTGTGCAGCAGAGGCAAAATTTCTAATTGTGCCCTATGCCAGTTTCCCGGCGGGTAATGGCGGTCAGGTAAAAGCGCTAGTTATTGACACGCAGGAGGAGAAGTTATTCTTGTGTCACGCGACATACAGTCGCCCAACTCCGGCATCTATGGTGGTAGCCTGCACCATGGCTAAGGGATTTTCTTACATTCAGAATGAAGGTGAGGTTGTGACTGCTCCTGCTTCGCCAGCGTTCACCCTGCCCCCAGTTGACGCTGTGTTCTGGCAAATTGAGACCAATACCGGTGCCCTTCAAGCCTGTCTCGCGCCTGATGTCCTTCACGGCGGCAGCGATGTCTACTGCAAGGAGGCAAAACTCTATTAGCCGCCGATTACCGCTGCTCGCCCTTAGCCTGCTTCCACAGCTCGAACGCCTCGCGCAGGATCTGGCGCATCGTCATGTCGTGGTCGAGGGCGGCCTGCTTGTAGGCTTTGCGGAAGCTCTTGGTGACGCGGAAATTCAGGTCGACCAATTCCTCCTGCGGATCATCCAGATTGCCGCGCCCCTGTGGTGCCGGCGGAGCCTCGATGCGCTTGGGTAGTTTCGCCATGTGGCTCTCCCGCGAATATGCGCTACCGACGTAGCGCGCTTACGCGATGCCTGTCAACTTGGCGAACCGATCCATGAGCTCTTGAGCCAGCTTGTCAGCGCGCTCGTTGAGCGACGGGAAGACCGTCTCCGCCACCGTCCGACCGATGTTCTGAGCCATTCGATAGCCTGTGCGCTCCGGAAGATCGGCCTCGGCCGTGTCGTAGCCGCCGAGGGCCATGTAGTTCCGAGCGTCGCTGACCTCCGTCTCGCTGTCGCCGGTGCGGGTCAGGACGAAGATCATCCGCTCGCGCGGGATACCCTTGGCCTTCAGCTCGTGTCCGAGGATAACCGCCGGGCGCAGGTCGTCCATCGAGACGCCGGTCGGGATCACCAGCATTTGGGAGAGCTTGGCGATCTCGAGCGTCTCGGTGCTTGAGTGGGGCTTCCCGTCGAAGATCACCAAGTCGAAATTCTGCAGCATCACCCTCGACAGCTTCGCGACGGGCTGGGCAATCAGCTCCGGGGTGACGTTGTGCTTGTTCCGGGTCGCCACCCAGTTGGTCGAGGTGGTCTGCCCGTTGTCGGTGTCTCCGATCAGGGTCGTCCAATCATTGACCACGAACTCGCGGGCCAGCATCCGGGTGATCGTCGATTTGCCGACGCCGCCCTTCTGGCTCACCACGCCGATGACGTGCATGTCAGGTTCTTCCCGCGATGAGGCGGAAGTTGTAATCCTCCGGCCCCTTCTTCGTGATGATGTAGCCGGCGTGCCGGACGCGGAGCAGACGGAGCTTGTCGCCGCTGTCACCCCGGAACATGAGCCAGGTGGCCATGAGGCCGACGAGGTTCGCGACCTTCAGATCGAGATGGCGATTCTCCCGGATGGCGGTCAGCACCAGCTGCCGGGCGAGGCCGCGGCGGGCCGCCGGCGCCTCCGGGCGGAGATAGCGATCCGCGAGCTCGAGCATGTGGTCGATCTGCGACCAGGTGAGCTGCCAATTGAGGCCCGCATCGTCAAACTCGATGGAGAACGCAACCTGGCCGGGCTTCACCGGCGCTGAGACCAGGTGGCCGTCGACCGTGAGGCCGCGCTGCCGCGCCTCTTCAATGATCTCCACGGCCGCGTCGCCCGTGTAGACGGCCTCAACCGTCCCCAGAACGCGCTGCCGCGCATTGGTGTCGACCATGAAAAACCCTCCGCCCGAGACCCGAAGGTAGCGGAGGGAGGGGAATAGGTAAAGCGCTAATCGTGATACTTGAAAGCGCGCTTTGCAGCTTACGCGATGTTGTTGAAGAATGCGTGCGGCCCGAGAACGACCGCAGGCCCCTGCCCTTTTGCCCAGTGGGGCTTGGACGAGGCGTTGATCTGCCGCAGCAGCGCCGTGGTCAGATAGTGCTTGGAGCCGCGCGTCGGGTCGCGCACCCGGCCGGCGACCACCGCCTCGACCACCTGGCGACAGGCCTGGTAGCCGGCGTCGGCCGGGCTCAGCGCCTTCATCTTCGGCAGGTTGGGGTCGTTCGAGTTCCAGCAGGAGAACTGCCAGGGCATCAGCGCCGCGCTGGCGACCGTGCCGTCGCCGAACAGCGGGTGCCGGCACTTGCCGGTCCGGTTGATGTAGGCCTGGGCCTCGCGGGCGCGGTTCACCAGGACCCAGACGACGCCGGCGTCGTCGTCGACCGGCTTGCTGCGCGCCTCGCCGTAGAGAGTGCGGGTGGCGATGTCGAGGTCGTATTCGGAGCCGTAGCGGGGGAAGGTGCGGTCGGTCACAGCGGGAAGTCCTTCGGGTTGACCTTCGTCATGCGCGCGGCCGTCAGGCCCCGCCACATCAGGTTCGAGATGCCGTAGTCGTGGCAGACGATCCGACTCCCCACCCGGCCGAAGTTCTCGGTCTTCAGGTCCGCCATGAAGTTCGGCAGCTGGGTCGGGGCCCTTTCCAGTGGCCGCGTCCGCTCCATCACCAAGACGGAGCCACTGTGCGAGATAGACGAGCAGGCTGCGAAGTATCGAGCCCATTTGGTGTCCTTTACTTCCTGCCAGATCTGCCACTCACTGACGTTGGAGAAGCTGCGGGCATTACGCTCGATCTTGACGACCTTGGTCTCGTCCGGCGAATAGACGTAAACGTCGCGATATTGGCCGGAGCCGAGCCAGCGACCGAAGAAGAGGTCGAGGGTCTCGTCCCGGACGGCGGGCGGGAGATTGGCGGGGATCACGGCAGCAGCCACGCCAAAATGGCCCCGAGGACGACGGCGATCGCCATCACGGGCACGAGCACCAGGCCGAGATCCCACCTGGAGCCTCGACCCGACGCGCCCTTGGGGAACGTGTTTGCCAGGGAGGGCCGGTTGCTCGGGTCAAGGTCGAGTTCGAGCTGGGTGGGTTCGGCAGGAGAGGCGACGATCTTCGTCTTGCCGGTGATCGGGCGGCCGCAGATTGCGATCAAGGAAGAGAGTGCCATTATCAAACTCATCAGTCACTACTGACTTATTATAGGCGCTCGCTCTATTGCTCCCCGATGAATTTCTGAATTACCGTCAGTGGGAGTGCACAGAAGGGGAGGAAGACGATGGACGCCGAGGGCAGTGAATATCGCTATTTTTATGTCGACCCAGAGGAAGATATGGTCTGGCAGTCTAGTCAGGCTCTCGAACAGGACCTGTTTAACCGCCGTCGCCGTGTGCCGGAATGGGCAGGTAAGATAGTGAAGGCATTACAGGTCCTCCTTCGACACAACAATGACTCCGTCGAGATTTTAAGCATGAGGCCGATCTACACGCCCTTCGACAAGGATGGCTTCGTGAATCGGGTTGAGCTTTCAAAACAGATAGCAGCCAAAATGAGACAAGCGTCCTTCGCGGATTGGGAGCTAGACGACGCCACGACTCACCTCCTCCAGGCATACCTTGTGAAAGGGGTGAAATCACCCCGGATCAAGACCAGACTCCCCTGGGAGTGGGTCCGCTAGCGGATCTAGGCATTTAGGCGAACAGGAACTGCTTCGCCAGCCTGGCGCTTCATCATCGCGATGACGCGGTGCAGGCGCTCGACCTCGGCACGCAGCTTCGCGTTCTCGACCTCGAGCTGCTGCCGCTCTAGAACGGAGCGGCCATCGAAGTCGAAGAGGTGGATTTCGGTCGGCCGGCCCATCACTTCTCTCCCTGCAGCACCTTGAGGAGCTGCTCCCGCTGCGCAGGCGTCAGCGCCTTCGCCTGTTTGGAGATCTGATCGAGCACGGCGCCGCCCTGCCGCTCCTCGGCCACGGCCCGGGCCCGCGCCTCGAATGCCGAGGCCGGCACCGTCTCCAGCATGATGGTCAGGATGTCGTTGTTCCCGAGCCCGAAGCGCGCGGCGTGCTCGCGCAGCTTCCGGTGCGCCTCTATCGAGATGGCGATCGAGAACTTCTTCACTTCGTCTGTCATGGCGGCCGAGGCATGAATGTCATTCGAGGGGAAACATAATGTCATGCCGCGGCCGCCGGCGCAACCGCCAGGAGATGGTAGGGGAGGTCGTCGTTCGCGGCGATGATGCGCTCGACGAAGCCCGGCGTGCTCTCGACGATCTGCCGGCGCGTCATCGCGTGCTCCTTCAGGTAGCCGTTGTAAGTGTCGGTGAAGTCGACGATGAAGCAGATGTTGGCGACGCCGCCCTTCTTCTCGCGCAGGCCGCGACCAATGCGCTGCCGGAGCGCGACCTCCGCCTTGCCGCCGCCGGCGAGGATCACCATCCCGACCGCCGGCACGTCGATGCCGACGTCGAGGATGGTCGAGCCGATCAGCACCTGCAGCTCGCCGCTCCGGAGCTGCCCGAGCGCGTCCTTGCGGACGTCGTTCTCGTGCTCGCCGTAGATGAACCGGACCCGGATGCCGACCGAGCGCAGCGCCTTCTCGAGGATGGCGCCGTGGTCCTTGCGCTGGACCAGGATCATGACCGGCAGGCCGTGCCGGACGGCGCGAATGGCCTCGAACGCGATGGCGCGGTTGCGCTCCTTCGCCTCGACGATGCCGAACTTGTAGGCCCGCTGCCAGGCGCTGGAGCGCTTCACCACCGCCGGCGCTGGGGTCGAGACGTATTTGAAATACGGCGTCGCGAGGATGCCGCGGTCGATCAGCATCTTCTCCGAGACGACGATGCCGATCGGGCCGAAGCACGCCATCAGGCGCATGTTGCTCTCGGCGTCGGCGCGCATGAACGGCGTCGCGGTCAGCGCCAGGCGGTAGGCGGCGTTCTTGCAGAAGCGCAGGATCTCGTAATAGCTGTTGCCGCCGGCCTCGTGCGCCTCCTCGCCGATCACGAACTCGACCTGCTCGAGGAAGCGGATCGTCTTCTCGCGCAGCGCCATGTGCCGGGTGACGTTCTGCTCGGCCTCGGCGATCATCGCCGCCGGCTTCCGGCGCCGGGCCTCGATCTCCTCGCGGAGCTTCTCGAGCTCCTTGGTCACCTTCAGGAGCGGGACCTTGAGCTCCTTCAGCTCAGCCCGCTTGGCCTCGATCTTGCGCTTTTCGGCCGAGGCCTCGATTGACGACAGGCGGTCGACCTCGCCCTCGATCGTCTTCTCTTCGAGCCGAGCCATCAGGGTCTGCACCATCGCGACGTTGACGCCGCGGCGCGCCTTGAGCTCGCCGTCGCCGATCACGCCGACGTTGTGGCCGTCCTTCTCGAAGCCCTCCTTCATCTGGTGCATCAGCACCGCGCGGGTGGTGATGAAGAGGGTGGTCCGCCTGATCGCCGCAACCGACATGCGGGCGATGCGGCTCTTGCCGCCGCCGGTCGCGACCTGGGCGATCATCGAGCCGTAGCGCAGCAGCCGGCGCACCGTCTCCGGCTGGTAGTCGTAGCGGGGGTCGCCGGCCAGGCTGTCGAAGTTCTCGAAGTCGCGCTTGCCGAGCGGCTCCGGCAGCCGGCGTTTGACTAGCTGCACCGTGTGACCCTTCCGGACCAGGTCCTGATGCACGAGCGTCAGGAACCCGGCCGGGAAGGTGGCGGCGCGGTAGGCGAAGAAGCTCGACCGGCCGTCCCAGTCGCCCGCCTGGAAGCGCCCGGAGTGTTCGGCACCGTCCACCATGAAGCTGAGCAGCGAGGAGACATGCGTCTTCACGTCGTTGTCAGCGTTCACGAGCTTTGCGGTGACGGCGTTAGCCGCAATCTGGATGACAGCCATTTTCCTTGGGTGATGTCAGTGCCGGTAGGTTATTATAAGTCAGAACTGACTGAATCACACCACGGACACCCCCATGCAGCTGATGGTCGACCCCGGGCGACTCCAGCCCAATCCCTGGAATACCAACCACATGTCGCCGGAGAACGAGGCGAAGCTCGACGCATCGATTGCGCGGCTCGGCATGTTCAAGCCGGTGGTCGTTCGTGAGCTGGACACGGGCGATCTCCAGATTCTCGGTGGCGCGCACCGGGCGCAGAGCGCCGTGCGCGTGGGCATCGAGAAGATCCCGGTCATCAACCTCGGCCGGATCGGCGACCAGAAGGCGAAGGAAATCAGCCTGGTCGACAACGCCCGCTACGGCGCCGACGACGCGCTGGAGCTCGCCGAGCTGATGAATGACCTGGGCACCGCCGACGATCTGTCGAGCTTCCTGCCCTACAGCGACGCCGAGATGAACGCGATCTTCTCGTCAACCAGTATAGACCTGGATGACATGGAACTCGGCGCGGAAGATGACACCGCCGACGAAATTCCCGAGACATCGCCGGCCCGCGTCGCGAAGACACACACGATCATGCGCTTCAAGGTCGCCCTCGGCGATGCCGAGGCCATCTCCGCGCTGATCGAGAAGACCCAGAACCGCCACGGCCTCACTGCGAGCGACGAGCTGACCAACGCCGGCGACGCCCTGGTCCACCTCCTGCTGCGCAAAGAGGAAGCGTGATGCCGCGGCCGACCTACAAGTTCGTCGAGTGCGAGGGCTGCAGCCGGCATCGCACGATCTTCTGCAAGCGCTGCGAGGAGGGCGAGCACTTCAAGGAGAAGGAGGTCGACCTGGTCGATCTGCTGGAGCGCGGGGAGCGGGCTTATGAGCGCGATTAAGCCCGAGATGAAGGTTGAGGCCTGGCCGATCGAGAAGGTCATCCCCTACGACAAGAACGCCAAGCGCCACGCCGACGAGCAGGTCGCCGGCATCGCCGAGAACATCAAGAAGTTTGGCTTCGACCAACCGATCGTCGTCGACAAGGACGGCGTCATCATCAAGGGCCACGGCCGCCGGCTCGCCGCGATCAAGCTCGGCCTAAAGCGGGTGCCCGTCGTCGTCGCCGCTCACCTTACCAAGGCGGAGGCGAACGCCGCCCGCCTGACCGACAACCGCGTCGCCTCGACCGACTACGACACCAAGATGCTCCAGGAGGAGATGGCCGCGCTGTCGAGCGAGTTCGACCTCGGCGCGCTCGGCTTCTCCGAGAAGGAGCTCGACTTCCTGACGGCCGACGTCCTCGAGCTCGACGATGATGTGCTGGTCGACGACATGACCGAGAGCGTCGCCGCCCAGGCCGAGGAGAACGAGGAGAAGGCGGCCGCGGTCGACGCCTCCGACGTCGGCCTAGACAAGGCCTTCGGCTTCAAAGCGGTGCCGACGACGCTGGCGCGGCGGATCAAGGCCTTCATCGCGCGGATCGAGGAGGAGACCGGCAAGACCGGGCCGGCCGCCCTCGACGCCTTTCTCGAGACGGCGGGGATCTGATGGCGGACGCATCCGAAGTGCCGGCGGCCGCGCCGGAGCCGATCAAGGTCATCGACCTGCGCACCAGGTGCGCCTATGTCGCGCCGCCGAGCGCCGAGGAGGTGCCCGAGGTGCCGCCCGTCATCGACGAACAGGCGATCAAGGTCCTCGAGCTGCTGAAGGACAACTGCGCCCTCGGCAGCGCGACCGGGCTGATCGCCATCACCTGGACCCCCGAGGGCCCGGGCTTCTTCGTCACCGACATGGCCTTCGACGTGCCGCATGAGGCGGTCGGCGCGCTCGAGGAGGTGAAGGCGATCTTCACCGACGCCCTGGCCTACGCCCGCAGCGGCGGCGATGACATGGAGGACGAGGAGTGAGCGTCTACACCATCTCCCGCGCCTTCCAGTCGTCGGTCGAGCGCACCGATCGCGTGCTGGAGGTGGCCGAGGCCTTCGGGCTCGGCCTCTCGGACAAGCAGTTCGTGGTCTATGACGGCCTCAAGCTCGAGGTCGAGCCGGGCGACGTCGTCTACATCACCGGCCAGTCCGGGTCGGGGAAGTCGCTGCTGCTGCGCGAGCTGGCGGCGCAGATGGCCGCGGGCGGACTCAAGGTCGCCGACATCGACCGGATCGAGCTGGCCGACAAGCCCCTGATCGACCAGGTGGGCGCCAACACCCAGAAGGCGACCGAGACCCTGTCCAAGACTGGGGTGAACGACGCCTACCTCTTCATCCGCAAGCCCCAGGAGCTGTCCGACGGCCAGCGCTACCGCTTCCGCCTGGCCAAGCTGATCGAGAGCGACGCCGATGTCTGGGTCGCTGACAAGTTCGGGGCCGTGCTCGACCGCACCACCGCGAAGGTCGTCGCCTACAATGTCCAGAAGACCGCCAGGGCGCTCGGGAAGACCCTGATCGTCGCCACCACCCACACCGACCTCGAAGACGCTCTGGGCCCGGCCCTGATCGTCCGGAAGCTGTTTCGCGAGCGCGTCGACGTGCGCCGGGGCGAGACCGCTGCCACCTGCCCAGCCTGTGGAGATCCACGTTGACGCCCAACAGCGCCATTTTCGACATCGACGGCACCCTGTCCGACAACGAGCACCGCCAGCACCTGCTGGACGCCAGTGACACCGACAAGGCGGTCAAGGGCCCGAACTGGCAGGCCTTCCTCGCCGCGGCCGAGCATGACGCCGTCAAGCCGGGCGTCGTCGCGCTCCTGAACGCCACGCGCCGGTCCCGCTACCGGATCGTCCTCATCACCGGGCGCCAGGAATACCAGCGCGCCATGACTGAAGCCTGGCTCGAGCGGCACGGGATCATGTTCGACGAGCTCCACATGCGGCCGACGGGCGACCACCGGCCGGACACCGTCATCAAGTTCGAGATCTTCGAGCGGCTGACGGCCGCCGGCTACCGGTTCGTCTACGCGGTCGAGGACCGCAAATCAGTCACCCAGATGTGGCGCGAGCGCGCCGGCATCCTCTGCCTCCAGGTGTGCGAGGGCGATTACTAGACCATGAGCGACGTCGAGATCGAGCGCCGGGCCCACCCCAGGGCCCGGCTGGGCTTCGTCGACGACATGGTCGTCGAGCGAGGCTCCAAGGCCGACTGGGAGCTGCTGGAGCACCTGCACTACAAGGCGGAGGGGCTGCCGGCGGCGCCGCGCTTCTGGCGCCTGGCGCTCGATGGCGACACCGTCGGCGTGATCGTCACCGCGAGCCCGAAGCCGCTGCTGAAGGAGCGGCACGTGCTGTTCCCGAAGCTGAAGCCCGACGGCGACGAGACCAAGATCACAAACGTCCACCGGTTCAAGCTCCTGAACGACCATTTCAGGGTCATCGCCCGGATGGTGGTCGACACGCTCTACCGCGGCACCGGCGCCAGCTACCGCTTCCAGAACCTGGCCAGCCGCATGGAGGGCGCGCGGTTCGTCGAGATCCAGTCCTCGATGTCGAAGTTCAACCCCTTCGCGCTGAAGGCAGGATTCCGCTTCGCCCCGGTCGCCAACTCCAACAAGTTCGACCAGGGCCTGCGGTTCTTCCGCCAGACCTTCGCCGCGGCGCCGGCGGACCATGAAGCGATCGTCGCCGAGATCGAGGCGATGAGCCCGCGGCTCCGGGAGCGCACGCTCGAGGACGTCCGGACCTTCTACTACCGCCATTCGGCCCTGGAGAAGACTGGGAGCAACCGGGGCAAGGGCCGCGGCCGGGTCGACGAGATGACGCCGGCGGAGCTCGTCAAGAACCTGCAGCAGATGGTGCTGGCGAGCCCGGCCTACGGCGTCTTCAAGAACCCGGATGCGGGCCGGGCGCTGCCCGCACAGCTGCCCATCCGGGCGTTCGCGACCCAGGGGCTCAGCGACGCACTCGACGATGCATGGATGCGCCCAGGTGACGCTCCCTGCGCGACTGACGACACATCCTCCGGGAGACCCTGATGAGCGAAGACGTTCGACTGACCGAGAAGCAGATCGAGATCATTGGCCTGGTGATGAAGGGCAACGATGACGACGACTTCCTCGACATGGACGAGCTGCTGAGCCGGCTGACCTACGAGTGTTCCAAGCAGGCGGTGCAGTGCTCGATCCGGATCCTGGAGAAGCACGGGGTGGTGGAGCGGAAGGGAAGGGTGAAGCGCCGCGGCCAGAGCCGGGTCATCATCGCGCCGACGCTGAAGGCATTCGAGCTGATGCGGGCTCACCACGGGGCCGGGACCACTGAAATTGCTCCCTAGCCCAAAATAGGCTGCGCGATCCCAAAAATTTTCTCTTATAATAAAGATGCCTCTGAAGAGACCTATATAATACTAAGTAATATACTATACTTATATAACACTTAACTCTTTATTACTAATTTTTGCGAAAATCACCTCGCGGGAATGTGATTTAGGCTGAGCTCCGCGGCTCCGACCCCGTCGCAGCACTTCCGGGAGAGGAGACCGCGGACCCGTTCCGCGGCTCTGGTGAAGTAAGTCAGTGATGACTGTTGACACAGATGTCAGAGATGGCTCATCATAATGTCACGGCACGTTCTCATGCCGTGACAGTCTCCTGTCCTTTCTCTCCCTTCGTTGCACAGGGGCGCCGGCGTTGGGCGCCCCTTTTTCTTGGTCCGGTGATGTCATGAGTGCTGAAGAATCGATGTCAGAGGAGCTGATCGAGGAGGCCGCGGCGGAAGCCGAGGCTGCCGAGTCCGCGCCTGCTGACACCAAGCGCATGACCGAGGCGGATTGGGAGGAGGCCTCGGTCCTCTACGAGCAGGGCACCATCACCCTCGACGACCTGGCCAAGCGCTTCAGCGTCAGCAAGGGGGCGCTGTCGAAGGGATTCAAGAAGCGCGGCGTCGAACGCGGCTCGAAGTCCAAGATCATCCGCAAGGAGATCGAGGAGGCGGTCGCGAAGGAGGCCGCGGAGCGCGCCGAGCGGGCGGCTGAGCTCCTCCGGACCCGGTCCGAGGAGACCAAGGAGTTCCACTACAAGGCCGACGACACCCTGTCGAAGCTGACCCTCAGCGTCCTCGTCAAGGCGCAGAAGGAGGGCCGGGCGCTCGCCACCTGCAAGGGCGATCTGCTGTCGCTCCGGATCGCCTCCCAGATCCTGACCAAGGTCCGCGAGGACCGCTACACGCTGCTCGGCCTCGACCAGAACGCCGACGCCGGCGACGAGCTGCCGGATCTCGAGGTCCGCGAGCTGTCCCAGGACGACATCGACCAGCTCAACGAGCGCCAGCGCCAGCTCGCCGAAGACGACGAGTTCGAGGCGCTCGACATGGAAGAGACCCTCGCCGAGGCCGACGCTCTCATCGCCGGCGAGGACGATGTCTGACCCCTTCGCCGCTCGCCCCAAGCTCCTGCTGCACAAGGGCCAGCTCGCGGTTCTGAAGGACCGCGCGCGCATGAAGGTCGTCGTGGCCGGCCGCCGCTGGGGCAAGTCGATGATGGCCCGGACTGCGATGATCAAGGCCGCGGCCGCCCGGCGGAAGATGCGCGTCTACTACGTCGCGCCGACCTACCGCATGGCCAAGCAGATCATGTGGCAGGAGCTGCTCGACAGCATCCCGCGGAAGTGGGTGAAGAGCATCCACCGGACCGACCTGGTCATCTGGCTCAGGAACGGCTCGTTCATCAAGCTCTGCGGCGCCGACAACCCGGACACGCTGCGCGGCATCGCGATCGACTACCTGGTGCTCGACGAGTTCCAGGACATGCACGAGGACGTCTGGCTGAAGGTGCTCCGGCCGACGCTGGTGTCGACCGGCGGCTCGGCGCTGTTCATCGGCACGCCGAAGGCCTTCAACCTGCTCTACGAGCTCTACATGAAGGGCCAGAAGCCGGACCTGCAGCGCCGCGGCCAGTGGCGCAGCTGGCAGTATCCGACGATCACCTCGCCCTTCATCCCGGCGGCCGAAATCGAGGCGGCCCGGGCCGACATGGACGAAAAGAGCTTCAAGCAGGAGTTCCTCGCCTCCTTCGAGGCCATGTCGGGCCGCGTCTACCACGCCTTCGACCGCAAGGTTCACCTCGGCGACCACCCGTTCAACCCGCTGCTGCCGATCTGGGTCGGGCAGGACTTCAACATCGACCCGATGTCGAGCGTGATCCTGCAGCCGCAGCCGGACGGCACGGTCTGGGCGGTCGACGAGATCATCATGTTCAACTCCAACACCGAAGAGCTGGCCGAGGAGCTGTCCAAGCGCTACTGGCGCCAGCTCGGCCAGGTCCACATCTTCCCGGACCCCGCCGGCGCCAACCGCAGCGCCTCGCGCGGCGAGTCCGACCTCGACATCCTTCGCCAGGCCGGCTTCGGCAAGATCTTCTACCGGAAGAAGCACCCGCCCGTCGCCGACCGCATCAACGCCGTGAACCGCCTGCTGCGCACGGCTGACGGCACGGTCCGGCTCCGGATCGACCGCCGCTGCAAGCACCTGATCGATGCCCTCGAGCAGGTGATCTACAAGAAGGGCACCCGCGTCGTCGACAAGTCCGCCGGGCTCGAACACCCGGCCGACGCGCTGGGCTACCCGATCGAGCTTCGCTTCCCGGTGCGCGAGGTGAAGATCCTCGGCGTGTCCATTTGATCGTGACAGTAAGTCAGCGCTGACTTATAATCTTGCGCCTTCATCCGAGGACCCAATGGAAATCGATCTGACCAACCAGAAGGAGCTGAAGGCCTTCCTCGAGCGCCGGCATCCCGAGTATGCCTGCAACCTCGCCCATTGGAATTTCCTGGATTCGACCTATCGCGGCGGTCGGGAGTGGTTCCTCGAAGGCAACATCTTCAGCTACTTCAAGGAAGGCGACAAGGAATACGCCGACCGGGTGGAGCGGGCCTATCGGTTCAACCACACCCGCGAGATCGTCGACCTCGTCAACAAGCACATCTTCAAGGGCGAGATCATCCGGAACACCGAGGACGCCTCGGAGCCGGTGAAGCGCTTCTGGAAGAGGGCGACCCGCAAGGGCCAGCCGATCGACACCCTGATGCGCGAGTCGTCCAAGGTCTCCTCGACCCTCGGCATGAACTTCGTCGTGGTCGACAGCACGAACCGGGGCGGGATCATCAGTGTCGCCGACGAGAAGCGGCTCAAGGTCAAGACCTACGGCTACATCGTCCGGCCTCAGAACGTGCTCGACATCGGCTTCGATGAAGAGGGCGAGCTGCTCTGGATCCTGATCTACGAGGTCGTCCGCGACGACAAGGACCCGATCAAGGCCTCCGGCGCCGAACGCGGCCGCTTCCGTCTGTGGACCCGCGACGAGTGGTTCCTCTTCCGCTTGGTGCGCAAGGGCAACCGCAAGATTGTCGAGCTGGAAGGGCAAGGCGTCACCGGCCTCGGCGTCGTGCCGGTGATCCCGGTGCCGCACATCGAGCAGGACACGCCCTACACCGCGCCGGCGCTGATCGGCGACATCGCCTATCTCGACCGGGCCGTCGCCAACTACCTGTCGAACCTCGATGTCATCATCCAGGACCAGACCTTCTCGCAGCTGGCCCTGCCAGCCCAGTCGGTGCTGCCCGGTGGGGACGGTGAGGAGCAGATCCTGGAGATGAGCACCAAGCGGTCGTTCACCTACGACGCCAGCTCGCCAGGCCACAAGCCCGAGTTCATCGCGCCCGACCCCAAGCAGGCCGGCGTCATCATCTCGACCGTCAACAAGGTCATCGCCGAGATCTACCACTCCGTCGGCATGGCCGGCGAGCGCACCAAGCAGGACAACGCCGCCGGCATCGACAACTCCTCCGGCGTCGCCAAGGCCTACGACTTCGAGCGGCTGAACTCGCTCCTGGTCAGCAAGGCCGACGCTCTCGACACGGTCGAGAACAAGATCGTCGAGCTGGTCGAGCGCTGGCATGGCATCTACGACGAGAAGGCTGATCGGCAGGACCTGGTCAAGTATCCGGACAGCTATGACGTCCGCAGCCTCTACGACGAGTTCGAGGTCGCCCAGCGCCTGACGCTGATCTCGGCTCCCGACGAGATCCGGCGCGAGCAGATGCGGATCCTGGCCTTCAAGCTGTGGCCTCGGATGCCGGCGGCGCTCAAGGCGAAGATCGAGACCGCCCTGAAGGACTGGCCGCCCGACCCGGCCGAGCTGATGCCGACGCCGAGCCCGTCGGCGCTCCTCGACAACGGCGAAAGCAAGCAGGGCCAGAACAACAAGGACGCCAAGGGCGACAAAACTGCGGCGGCTGGGAAGGCCGGCGCGAAGAAGGGCGGCAAGGCCGCCTGATCCATCGGCCTTCTCGGGCCACAACTGCGAGGTAGACCAACGTGTTGAAGCTTCTGAATGGCGTCTCGGCCTATGCCCTGCTCCTGGATAAGGAAGGTGAGGGCGCCGGAGGCGGCGGCGATCCGGCGGCGGACGCCGGCAAGGACAAGAAGCTCGAGGGCGGCGATCCGGCGGCGGACGCCGGCGGTGGCAATGGTGGCGACGACGCCAACGCGGCCGAGCTGCTGCGCCTGAAGAACGCGGCGACCGCCGCCCAGACCGCGCTCGACCAGGCCAACGCCCGGCTGAAGGACTTCGAGGGTCTCGACCCGAAGGAGATCCGCTCCCTGATCGCGGCGCAGAAGAAGGCCGAGGAGGACGCGCTCGCGGCCAAGGGCGACTTCGAGACCCTGAAGACCCGCATGGCGGACGAGCACAGCCGCGAGCTCGGCGTCGCGAACGGCCGGGTGAAGGATCTCGAGGACCGGATCGCCGGCCTGACCTCGACGATCGAGAACCTGACGGTCGGCACCGCCTTCAACGACAGCGAATACATCAAGGCGGAGCTCCTGCTGACGCCGGCGAAGTCGCGGGTGGTCTACGGGCCGCATTTCGACATCGTCGACGGCAAGATGGTCGGCTACGACAGGCCGCGCGGCGAGGTCGGACGGGCGGCGATGGTCGACGCGCGCGGCAATCCGCTGCCGTTCGAGGAGGCGCTCAAGCGCCTGGTCGAGGCCGATCCCGACCGCGACCATCTCCTGAAGTCGAAGCTCAAGCCTGGCGCGGCCAGCACGACCCAGGACAAGACCACCAAGACGGTCGAGAGCACCAACGAGCTGTCGGGCATGTCGCGGATCGCCGCGGCCCTGTCCAAGGGCGGCCTGAAGCGCAAGTAAGGGTCTGGGCAGGCGAAGGTGGCGTCCGTGTCACTTTCGCCTTGATTAGTAAGTCATCACTGACTTATCATTATGTCCGCAAACCAATCCCATATGGAGCGATCCCGAGATGCCGCTGCTTCGTGCTGAGGCTGAAAAGCTCTCGAATAACCAGCTCGAGGCTGGTGTCATCGAGGAAATCATCGAGAAGGACGAGCTGTTCGCCCTTCTGCCGTTCATGCATGTCGTGGGCAAGGCCTACGTCTACAACCGCGAGAAGACCCTGAGCGAGGGCGATTTCATCGACGTCAACGAGGACGTGCCGGAAGGCGCGGCCACCTTCGACGAGGTGATCTCCCGCCTGGCGCGTCTGGCCGGCGACGTGGACGTCGACAAGTTCCTGAACGAGACCATGGACGACAGCAACGACCAGCTGGCGATCCAGATCGCGTCCAAGGCCAAGGGCCTGGGCCGCGCGTTCCGGCGCACCCTGGTCAACGGCGACCGCACCGTGAACGCCAAGGCCTTCGACGGCGTGCGTGTGCTGACCGCGGCCGACCAGACCCTGATCGCCGGCGACAACGGCGGGGCCGTGGCCCTGTCCGCCCTGGACGAGCTGCTGGATGCCGTGCCGAACGGCGCCGACGCGATCATGATGCGCAAGGGCACCTGGCGCGGCGTGCGCGGCCTGCTGCGGGCCTTCGGCGGCAACGACGCCGTCATGATGCAGCTGGAGAACTTCGGGAAGCCGGTGCCGAGCTACAACGGCACGCCGGTCATCCTGAATGACTTCCTGCCGGCCAACGAGGTCCAGGGCACCGCGAACGAGACCACCTCGATCTACGCGATGCGCCTGAACGAGGCCGACGGCCTGCACGGCATCTACGGCGGCCGCAGCGCCGGCATCATCGTCGAGGACATCGGCACCGTCCAGACCCGCGACGCCACCCGGACCCGTCTGAAGTGGTATTGCGGCCTGGCGCTGAAGAGCACCAAGTCGATGGCCCGGCTGCGCGGCATCACCAACCTGTAACCGAGTTGGTAAGTCAGCAGTGACTTATGAAGGTGGGGGCGGGCAATCCGCCCCCATTCTTTTTGCAGGACAGGTCATGAAGCGCGTTCCGATCGAGATCTACTCCACCACTACCTGCCCGCATTGCGTCCGGGCGAAGAAGCTCCTCGAGGGGAAGGGGATCCCCTTCGTCGAGTTCAACCTGACCGAGCAGCCGTTCCGCCGCGCCGAGTTCACGGTGCGCACCCTCGGCGCCAAGACCGTCCCCCAGATTTTCATCAACGACGAGCTGGTCGGCGGGGCCGACGACCTGGTCCGGCTGAACGCCTCTGGCGAGCTCGACCGCCTTCTCAAGGAGTGACCATGCGCATCCGGATCATCGAACGCGGCTTCGAGGCCTACACCGGCCCGCTCGGGCTGATCGAGTTCAAGGACGGCCTGTCCGTGCGTGACGATCTCGACCTGGGCGAGGTCAACCGGCTGGCCGCGGCGATGCGCATCGAGCGTGAGGACGGCAAGCAGGCCGGGCAGGGCGCGGCGCTGGTCGAGGCTCACCGGAGCGCGGTCGTGGAGTCGGTGGCGGCGCTCCCGCGCGACACCAAGAAGGACGAGCAGCCGCCGGCCGACCCCAATGCCAGCAAGGCCCCGGCGGCGCCGGCGGAGATCTACACCCGCGAGCAGCTCGGCGAGCTCGCCGACAAGGACGGCATGAAGTCGCTGCGCGAGGTGGCCGCCGGCTACGGCGTGAAGAGCAAGTCGGTGGCGGGCCTGATCGACGCCATCATCGACGCCCAGGACCGCCGGCGCGGGGTGAAGTAAGCCGCCATGCAGCGCGTCCTCGCAGACACGTCGGTCAAGGTCGCGGTCTCCCTGGTAGGGGAGGCCGGTCCGCTGGTGCCGATGGCGATCCGGTTCCGCCTGGCCGACGAGAGCGGCGCCGTGATCTATCCGGAGGTCGCGATCGGCGACCCCGGCCCGGGCGTCGGCTTCGAGATCCTGACCGACGTCGACAGCGAGCGGGTGATCTTCACGATCCCGGCCCCGGCCCACCAGTTGGCCGGCAAGCTCAACTCGCTGCGCGTGCTGACGGTGCTGGTGGCGACGGCCGAGGGCACGACCAGGCTGGTCGAGCGCTACGTGGTGACCAAGGAGGCGATCCTCGAGCCGCTGAAGAACAGCGTCCAGACATACGACGAGGCCGTGCTCCTGTCGCTTTCCATGCCGGGCATGATCGGCTGGGAGGCAGCGAACGACACCGAGCGCCAGAGCGCGCTGATCGCGGCCTTCGTCCGCCTGGCCCAGCTGAAGTATCGGGTGCGCGACCGCTTCATCAACGGCATCGACGTCCAGCGCCGGCTCGCGCTGGAGCCGGGCAGCTCCTACAACATCGACCGCCTCGAGCTCCTCACCGCCGACGAGTGGAGCCGGCTGTCCGGCCGCTTCAAGGAGAGTCTCGCCCGGGCCCAGATCGCCGAGGCCGACGTCATCCTCGGCGGCGACGAAATCGGCAGCCAGCGCCAGGCCGGACTGTTCTCGCATTCGATCGGCGAGGCCAAATACATGTTCCGGTCGGAGAAGCCGCTGTCGCTGCCGGTCTCCGAGCAGGCAGTGCGTCACCTGCGCGGCTTCGTCCGCTGGTCCGTCACGATCGGCCGCGCATGATCCCCGCGCTGATCCACTCGGCGCCCGACAGGGCAGGGGAGCGCTACCTGGCGCTCCTCGCCAGCTTCCGGGGCGTGCTGCAGGCCTCGGTCCAGTCCGACCACCCGTTCGAGCTCCGCGCCGTCGAGAGCGCCCGAGCCGGCCTCTATGGCGTCGCCCGGACCTATCTCGCGACCGAGCGGGCGCTGCTCGACACCGCCGGCCACGACATCGCGCAGGGAGCGCTCATAGACGGGCTCCGCGATATCGGGGTGAGCGAGACAGCGCGCGATGTGCCCGCGCGTGTCAGCGCCCACCTGAGCGCGTCGGGCGAGCATCTGCTGCGCGAAGTCTCGACCCAGATCGAGCGCGACGTGACGAATGTCGAGCGGGTCCTGCGCACGGTCGCGCTCGACGTCGATCTCCGCGCCCGCAGCCAGGGCATCTCCGACCGGGCCGCGCTGATCCAGGTGCGGGCGAACCCGCCGCCGGAGATGCGCTTCTACTTCAGCGACCGGCTGTCCCGCAAATGGCCGAGCCAGAAGTTCGTCCGGACCGCCTGGCGCCAGCATCTGCTGCATGCCTACAACGAGACCTACCTCCTGACGCTGGCCGACCACGGCTTCACTGAGGCCGAGGTCCGGCACCCGGACAGCAAGCACCACTTCGACCGCCTCCGCTTCTCGATCTACCCCGGCGGCAAGCTCCCGTCCTACGCCGAGATCCGCGAGGAGGCCTTCCACCCGAACAGCGAAGCCGTCGTGCGCCTGGCCGGCGCCGGCGAATAGGAGGTCGCGCGTGCTCTTCATCCCGAACGCCACCTGCTCAGTGACCCGGCCTGGCGGCTATGACCGCTACGGCCAGGCGCTGCCAGGCAAGAAGACGACGAGCGTCCGCTGTGCCTATGTGAAGGTCGAGCCGCGCTCCATGAAGACGACGGTGCGCGCCGATTCCAGCGCCTCCCGGGCCAATGCGCGCGAGGTGGTGATCGAGGTCAAGGTGCTGTTCCATCCGGCCTTCGAGCCGAAGCTGGACGACCTGGTCGAGGTCACGATCCGCGGCACCACGACGACGCTGAAGCTGCGCGCCGAGATGGTGTTCCCTCGGACGACCGTCTCCGGCCGGCTGCACCATTACGAGGTCGACTGCTCGGCCGTGGCGGAGATCCCGGCATGACCAAGGTGACGGGCATCGCCGGCGTGCTCCTCGAGATGAAGCGGATCGGCGAGCGGACCAACAAGGCGGCCCTGCGGCAGCTGCGCCGGGAAGCGCAGATCATCGCCGAGATCAGCCAGGAGCAGTCTCCCGTGCTCGAGGGCAACCTCGAGATGTCGCACCAGATCGTCGAGACCATCGGCGACGGCCGGCGCGTCGAGATCGCGATCGAGGTCGGCGGCGAGGTCAACGGGGTCGATGTCAACGGTTACCTCGATTTCATCCATGAGGCCGTCTACCGCCTCGGCCCGAAATCGATGGAGAAGCAGGGCCGCGTCAAGCGGTTGGTCGGCCGCAAGTTCCTCGAGCGCGCCCGGGATGAGCGCGAGGACAAGATCGCCGGCGCGATCGAGGCGGAAATCCAGAAGGTGCTGTGATGGAACTGGAAGCTCTCGTGCCGCGGCTGGTGGCCGCCGGCGTGCCCGATGCGTCGATTTTCGTCTACGCGATGCCGCTGTCGGTGACCAACGGCGTGCTGCTGCTCAACGGCGTCGGCAATGTCGTGCCGATCGACCCCGAGCTGCCCGGCTACTTCCGCGGCACCTTCCAGGTGATCGTGCGCTGCCTCCGCTACCAGGAGGGCAAGGCTCTGATGGACCGGATCCTGCCGGCGCTCACCGTCGAGGGCGACGCGGGATCGCCCGTCGCCGGCTACCAGGTGAACTACATCCGGCCCCGGCACAAGCCGATCGTCTACCCCCGGTCGGACGCGGATGTGCTGGAATTGTCAGTCAGCACTGACTATAATGTTGTCCTGCTTTGACCGCTACCAAACCGAGATAGGAGCGCCGACGTGCCTTCGGATACCAAGAACGTCAAGCTCGGCGTCTGCAATGTGACCTTTGGTGCGACCGATCTCGGCTACACCAAGGGCGGCGTTGAAGTTGCCGTCGCGACCGAAACCCACAAGGTGAATGTCGACCAGTTCGGCAACACCACCATCAACGAATACATCCTGGGTCGCGAGGTCACCGTGACCGTGCCGCTGGCCGAGACCACGCTGGAGAACCTGGTCGCGACCATGCCGGGTGCGACGCTGGTCCAGAGCGGGACGACCCCGACCAAGAAGAAGGTCTCGATCACCACCGGCGTCGGCATCTCGCTGCTCGACCTGGCGCAGAAGCTGGTGCTGCACCCGACGGCGAACCTGCCCGCCAACAAGACCGACGACTTCACGGTGCCGAAGGCGATGACCGCCGGCCAGATCACCTTCGCCTACAAGAAGGACGAGGAGCGGATCTACAACGTCGTCTTCACCGGTTATCCGGATCCCGCGACCGGCATTGTCGCCATCGTCGGCGACGAGTCCGCCACCACGGCCTAACCATGCCCGGGCCGATGAGTCATCACTGACTTATCGTCTCCCTCTCCTCATCCCCCGCCCCAATTGCGAGCAGACCGAATGGCTTCCCAGACCTTCCTTGATCTCGATGAAGTGCCGACGGCCACGCCGGAGAAGGTGCTCAAGCTCAAGGGCGTGTCGCATCCGATGAAGGTGCTGACCGTCGGCGAGTTCATCGACCAGGCCAAGCTGACGCGCGAGATCAAGAAGGACGCCGCCGGCACGTTCGAGTTCCTGGTCGAGGCCGTGGCGACGTCGTTCCCGTCGCTCGGCGTCGAGGGCGCCCGCAAGCTCACCATGCCGCAGCTGAACGCCATTCTGGGCTTCGTGCGCGATGGCGACGACGACGGGGCCGCCGAGGGAAACGCGGAGGCGGAGAAGGCGGCGTAACAGAGATCGACTTCGGTCTCGTCTTCTCCGCAGTCATGCGTGAATACGGGCTCGGCTATTGGGAACTCCTCCAAGTTCCCATCCGCGCCTTCTGGCTCCTCGCCCGCAACATCAACCGACTGAAGGCGCAGGACGACATGCGCAGTCTGCGCGTTCTGGTCGCCCCGCAAATCAAAGACGGCGTGAGTTCTCTGAGCGAGTCGCTGGTTCTGGAGATCGACCAGATCGGCGAGAGCACCAGCGAGGACACGTCCGAACTCGACCGTGAGGGCCTGCACGCCCTGAAGGCTTTTCTCTGATGTGAGGCATCGTGGCCACTGCTGGACAAATTCGGGTCGAACTGGAGCTGGATGACGGGCGCTTCACCCAGCGCATCGTCCGCGCCGGCTCGACCGTCCAACAGTTCGAGCGTCAGCTCAAGGGCACGATCGTCGGTGTCGACCGCATCGACAACCAGTTCAAGGGCTTCGGCCAGACCGCCCGCGACGTCACCCTGACCCTCGGCCTGGCCGGCTACGCGATTCAGAACATCCACGCCATCACCACCGGCTGGATGTATGGGATCGTCAAGGCCAACGCCGAAATCGAGCGGATGACCTTCCTCCTGAAGGGCATGTCGGAGCAGAACTCCGAAGCCGCTCAGGAGCTGGAAGCCAAGAACCAGCTCGGCTGGATCTTCGACACGGCGCGCGAGGCGCCCTTCGCCGTCGCCTCGATCACCGACAGCTTCGTCAAGATGAAGTCCGTCGGCATCGACCCGATGGACGGCAGCATGAACTCGCTGCTCGACGCCGTCGCGGCGTTCGGCGGCTCCGATCAGCAGTTCCAGCGCGCCTCGCTCGCCATCCAGCAGATGGGCGGCAAGGGCGTCATCAGCATGGAAGAGCTGCGGCAGCAGCTCGGCGAGGCCGTGCCCAACGCCGTCGCCCTGATGGCGCGCAGCGCGGGCATGAGCTACGGCGCGTTCGTCAAGCTCGTCTCCAAGGGCGCCGTCGAGGCCGAGGATGCGCTGACCCGCATGTTCGGCGAGTTCGACCGCGTCTATGGCGGCCGCGCCCAGGCGATGATGGGCACCTGGAACGGTCTCGTCGCCCAGGCGTCGACGAACTGGACCCAGCTTCTCACCTCGACGGAAGAAGGTGGCTTCTTCACCGAGGCCAAGACCCAGCTGCAGGCGATCGTCGACCTGCTGCGCACGCCGGACGCCAAGGCCTTCATGGTCGATCTCGGCTCCGGGCTGACGCAGGTGCTGCAGGCCGGCCGCGGCGTCGTCGACTTCTTCCTTGAGTGGCGGGGCGCGATCGTCACCGCCGGCGAGGCATTCCTCCTCTACTTCGCGGTCAGCCGGTCGATCCAGGTCTTCCGCAGCATCGGCACGGCGATTGAGGGTGTCCGGTCCGGCTTCGTGGCCTTCGGCATGTCCATGCAGATCATGCGCGGCCAGATGGCGGCAATGCAGGGCCAGGCGGTGACGGCTGCCGGCGCCGTCACGACCGTGGGCACCGCGACCGCATCCGCGACCACCGTCATGGGGCGGGCGGCGATGGCCGCCGGCGTGCTTGGCCGCGGCATCGCGCTGCTGGCCGGCCCGATCGGCGCGGTGGCGGCGCTGCTGTGGACGCTGTCGGACCAGCTCGACCTGTTCGGCGCCAAGGCGGAGCGCATCCGCAACATCGCCGACAAGGGCAGCCTGTTCATCTCCGAGGTCCAGCTCAACGAGGCGAAGGATCGCCTGAACGAGCTGTGGACCCAGAGGGAAGATCTCGCCGCGAAGCAGGAGGCGCTGGAGAAGCGCGTCCCGATGACCCGGTGGGAGCAGACCTACTACAAGGAGACGCAGCTCCCCGCGGTCAAGAAGGAGCGCGAGGCGGTCGAGGCCGAGTTCAACAAGCTCAACGCCGCCTATCTGAAGTCGGTCGACGTCTTCCGGAAGAACGAGATCGCGGAGGCCGCCTCGGGCCAGCTGCGGTCGCTCGACGCTGACCTGGCCAAGACCAGCGGCGCCTATTCCGAGCGGATGAATGCGCTCGACGACGCCTACAAGGCCGATCTGCAGAAGGCGGGCGACAACGAGGCCGAGAAGGACCGGGTCGAGAAGCAGTATCAAGACCAGCGCATCTCGGAGATCTCGGACTTCTACAAGCAGCAGGAAGCGATCGTCGCAGCGATGATCGCCAGCTACAGCGCGCAGCAGGCGACCGCGATCGGCCAGGATGCCGCGGTCATCGAGGTCGTCCTGGGCCGCCTGAACGAGCAGCTCCAGCAGATCCGGCAGCAGGCGGCGGGGCAGATAGCGCTGGCCGGCAAGCCGCTGGTCACGGTGATCCCGCCGGGCGGCGGCGGTGGCAAGAGCAAGTCGCCCTTCGAGAGCGAGACCGAGCGGCTCAACCAGCGCCTGGCGGAGGCCAACTACCTCCTGCAGGGCATGGACAAGAACGCGGCCAGGCTGCGGTCGCGGTTCGATGCCGGCCTGCTGGGCAAGATCTCCGAGGAGCAGCTCCAGGGGCTGATCGACAAGGCCAACGAGCTCGACGAGGTCGAGGACCACGTCAAGCAGGTCACGAGCGCGATCGACAAGCTGAAGAACACCGTCCGCGAGCTCAATCGGGAAGGTGAGGGGCAGCGCATTCGGCTGCTGCAGGGCCTCGACAACGAAATCGATCCGAAGGGCCTAGCTCAGTTCCGGACCGAGATGAACCAGCTGGTGGCGGATGCCGGCGAGTTCGGCGCCGGCACCTCAGAGCAGATTGACCAGGCCAGGAACAACGTCAAGCAGTGGATCAACAACTACGTCCGTGATTGGGCGATCGGCGCCGACGCGGCCACGCGGGAGATCGAGGACTCGCTCCTGACCGAGGACGAGCTCCGCGAGAAGAACTACCAGCGCGAGGTCGACCGGATCAACCGGCTGCTCCAGCTGCAGACGCTCAACTCCGATGAGCGCGTGGTCCTGGAGCAGAAGACCGCGGCCTATCTGGACGCCCTGCGGCGGAAGAAGGAGCGCGACGACGAAGGCGCGGTCGGCGATCTGCTGCGCAAGTGGTCCGACGCGACCAGCCAGATGAAGGACGCCCAGGCCGATTGGCTCCAGAGCGGCGTCGACGAGCTGACCGACTACGTCACGACCGGCGAAGCGAATTTCGAGGACTTCGCCAACAGCATCATCAAGGACATCCTCCGGATCGCCCTGCAGGCCTCGATCGCGAAGGCGCTGGGGGAGAACATCGCGGGCGGCGGCAGCAGCAGCGGCGGCGGGTTCCTCGACGACATCATCGGCGGGATCGGCGACGCCTTGGGTGGCGCCTTCAACTGGGCGTTCGGCTCGACCGGGTCGACCGCCTCGACCGGCACCATCGACGTCAAGCCGCTGGCGCCGATCGCCAAGAACCACAC
The DNA here is from genome assembly GCF_038440215.1 of Inquilinus sp. OTU3971. Lineage (NCBI taxonomy): Bacteria > Pseudomonadati > Pseudomonadota > Alphaproteobacteria > Rhodospirillales > Rhodospirillaceae > Inquilinus > Inquilinus sp. OTU3971. Next base: position 81,884 of record NZ_JASATH010000002.1, read on the forward strand.
CGGCGGCATCGTCGGCGCCGAGAACATGTTCTCGCTCGACGACATCCTGAAGTCGAACGAGGTCCACGCCATCCTCGAGAAGGGCGAGGGCGTGTTCACGGCCGAGCAGATGAAGGCGCTGGGCCCGGCCGGCGGCACTGCGATCAACGTCGACGCCAGCGGGATGCTGTCGGGCCTGTCACAGGAGATGAAGTTCCTGCGCGAGGCCTATGAGGGCATGGCCTCTGCCGCCGTCCTGCAGCCGCTCGCGTCGGTCGACCTCGATGCGATGTCGCAGGGCGCGGGCCAGCTCCAGAACGCGGGCTGGACCGGCTACCGCGCCGGCGACATGGCCGGCTACGGCGGCCGTCCGGCCTACACCAACGAGCAGCTGAGCGGGGCGAACGCTGGCGGCGCCGGCCAGGGCAATGTGCAGGTCAACATCATCAACCAGAGCGGCACCCAGCTCGAGGCTGAGCAGCAGGGCAGCCGCTTCGACGGCGAGTCCATGATCCTCGATGTCGTGGTGCGCGCGGCCGCCCGCCCGGGCCCGTTCCGGGACAGTCTGAGGAACCTGAAGTGACCTCAGACGCAGTGCCCGCGGTAGCGAATGTCGACCACGTCGCCGAGAAGGCCCTTGGTCTGCACGGTGGTGTGCCGCTCGTCGATCACGTAGCCGCGGGCGCACATGCCGTTGTTGTCGAGGTAGGTCTTCAGCCAGCCCATCCGGATCTCTTCGGAGCTCGGGCTGTCGACCGGATAGGCCGCGTCGGCGGTCACGCTGAAGTTGAACCGCGAGGCGTCCATTGCCTCAAAGCGGGACGCCTCCGTTCGATGGGCGCAGGCCCCGGCCGCAAGCAGCGCGGCCAGGCAGATCAGCATTCTCATGACACCCCCAGGTTGATTTTCCCAGTCGATCATAGCGTCGCCGCCGCGGCGCTCGACCCCTTTCCAATGCGAGCGCCCTGATGCCCGTCTTTCCCACGCTGAGCAAGAAGCCCGACGCCAAGACCTATAAGGAGAGCGCCGAGGACCAAGGCATGGGCTCCGACATGGAGGGCGGCTACCGGGTCACTCGGCCGCGCCACACGCGCAAGCCGCGGCGCACCTTCTCGTTTCAATACAGCGACCTGTCGCTGGCCGACAAGATCGCCCTCGACGACTTCATCGACCTGGTCAAGGGCACGTCGGACTCCTTCACCTGGACGAGACCCTACGACGCGAAGGTGTTCACGGTCCGCTTCATCGCGCCGCTCCCCGAGCTGGAGTGGGCGAACGCGCACAAGCTGACGAACGGCACCATGGCGTCGCGCTGGAACACCACTGAGATGAAGCTGGAGACCGTCTGATGGCGCGCCACCTGTCCGTCGCCACCGTGATCGAGAAGAACCGCATCGCCTCGTCGGTCGCGTTCGTCCCGCTGCTGACCATCAAGGTGAAGGACCCGGAGACGGGCAGCATCGTCGAGACTATTCGGCTCGCGGCCAACTCCGAAGACCTGGTCTTCCAGGGTGAGACCTATACGGCCGCCAGCTTCAAGTTCACCACCAAGTCGTCGACCGGTGAGGTGCCCGAGCTCGGCGTCACGATCCCGGACTACACCAAGATCATCCAGGCCCGCATGCAGGCCTATGGCGGCGGCATCGGCTTCGAGGTGGTCGCGACGATCGTCAACAGCGGCAACCTGGCCCAGCCGGCGGAGATCGAGGAGAACTTCGAGGTCATCGGCGCCGACGCCAGCGACTATGTGGTCTCGTTCAAGCTCGGCGCCGACAACTTCCTGATGCGCCGCTTCCCTTACCGCCGCATCTTCGGCGACCGGTGCCTGTGGCAGTATAAGGGCGCGCAGTGCCGCTACGCCGGCCCGCTGGGCACCTGCGACTTCACGCTGAATGGCCCCAATGGCTGCTCGGCGCACGCCAACAGCAACCGGTTCGGCGGCTTCCCCGGCATCAACTCCAACGCCTGATGGTGGAGCTCGACGTCGCGGGCTGGATCGGGACGCCCTTCGAGATCGGCGGCCGGGGTCCGGAGATCTTCGACTGCTACGGCTTCCTGATGCAGTGCTACAGGGAGCACCGCGGCATCGAGATCCCGGACTTCGTCTCGTCGGCGAACCACCACCGGGTCGGCCGGGCGATGGCGCGCAACATGCGCCTCTGGCGCCGGGTCGAGCGCCAGCCTGGCGTGGGCATCCTGCTGCGGTTGCACGACAGCACCGCCTGCCATGTCGGCTTCACGACGTCGAACTTCTGGTTTGCCCACACCTGGGAGGAATCCGGCGGCGTGGTGCGGGAGCGGATCGCGAACTGGCAGCGGCAGCAGAAGGTGGTCGGCTTCTTCGATTTTGTGGCCGCGCCCCTTGTGGATAGCGAACCGGCCTTGGTAGAATAGTCAGTCATCACTGACTGATTGCGCCATGATCGCTTCGGCTGCCTCCGAACAGTCCGTCAACGTCGCTGTCGTCTATAACCCGCTGGAGCCGCGCGACCGGACGGTCGCGAAGCTCGTCTACCAGCCGTTCCTGACGCTGGCGGGGTATGTCGACGGTCTGCCGCCCCTCAATGAGTGGGCGGTCACGCTCAATGGCGAGCTGATCGAGAAGGACGCCTGGGGCACCACCTATGTGAAGCCCGAGGACTGGATCGTGTGCGTGCCCGTGCTGCTCGGCGGCGGGGGCAACATGGGCAAGACGATCCTGCGCATCGTAGCAATCGTCGCGGTCGCGGCCTTCGCCCAGTGGGCCTCGCCGTTTCTTGCAGCGGGCCTCGGCTTCGCAGGCAGCACGACCGCGATCGGCATCATCAGCGGCACCCTCACGGCCGTCGGCGGCCTTCTGGTCAACTCGCTGCTGCCGGCGCCCAAGCCGCCGGCGACGGACATGGGCGAGCAGGACAGCCCGACCTACGGCATCGACGGCGCCAAGATGACCGAGCGGGAAGGGGTGCCCGTCCCGCTGGTCTACGGACAGTTCAGGACGCCCGGCTATGTCTCCGCCCGGTTCGTGACCAACGAGGGCGACAACCAGTTCCTGCACATTCAGCAGGTGCTCTCCGAGGGCGTGATCGAGAGCATCGACGACATCGAGATCAACGGCCAGCCGTCGACGAACTACAGCGAGATCGAATTTGCGAAGCGGTTCGGTCTGGCCGACCAGGACCTGCCGTCCTGGTTCAATGACTCGCTGCGGCCGGTCCCGAAGAACATCCGCCTCACCACCGACTGGCTGACCCACCGGACGACCGCCGCGGTCGACGCCCTTCGCCTCGATGTGAATTTCCCTCGCGGGATCGCCAACATCGACATGAAGAAGGGCAAGAAGAGCAACTGGGAGGTTCAGCTCGAGGTCCGCTACCAGAAGGTCGGCGACACCACCTGGACCTCGCTGCCCGCGAGCTCCGTCCTGTTCGTGGACAAGCGGGCCGTCTCCATCCGGAAATCGATCCCGATCCCGGGCCTGGCCAACGCGCTCTACGACGTCCAGATCCGGCGGGCCGAAGCCGAGAAGTTCAACGACGACATCCTGAACGAGGTCTGGCTCTCGGACGTCAACGAGATCGACACCGAGGACGTCGCCTACAACTACACGGCCTATCTCGGCACCCGCGTCCGGGTGACCGACCAGCTGTCCGGCATCCCGACGATCACCGCCCTGGTGAAGGGCATCAAGGTGCCGCACTACGACGCCGACGGCCAGTTCCTCGGCCGCTGGTGGGACGACAACCCGGCCTGGATCACCCTCGACGTCATCACCAACCCGGTCTACGGCGCCGGCCGCGCGATCTCGCGCATCGACATCGCGCGCTTCGTCGAATGGGCCGAGTTCTGCACGGCCATGGGGCTGAAGTTCAACGGCGTCTTCGACACTATCCAGACGCTGTGGGACGCGCTGCAGCCCATTCTGCGCACCGGCCGCGCCCAGCTGCTGCCGATGGGCACGCGGCTGTCCCTGGCGATCGAGCGCGACGAGCCGCCGGTGATGATGTTCACCGTCGGCAACATCAAGAAGGGCACCTTCAAGCTCAACTGGCTGGGGCTGCAGGACCGCGCGAACGAGATCGAGGTCTCCTTCTACGACAAGGAGAAGGGCTTCGAGCGCAACACCGTTCGGGTCATCAACGACAAGGCGCTGCACCGCGGCGACCCGACCCGGTCGTCGAGCATCGAGCTCAAGGGCGTCACCGACTTCAAGCAGGCCTGGCTCGAGGGCAACCTGCAGATGGCGCTCAACCAGTATGTGCTGCAGACCGCCACCTGGGAATCGCCCATCGAGGCCATCGCCTGCACCGTGGGCGACGTCGTCATCGTGCAGCACGACATGCCCCAGTGGGGCTACGGCGGGCGCCTGGCCGCCGGCAGCACGACGACTGTCGTGCAGCTCGACCGGCCCGTCTCGCGCATCGCGGGGAAGACCTACCGCTTTTTCGCCATCCATGACGCGGTGAAGGTCGGCAGCGCGGTGAAGATCGTCGCGGTCAGCACCAACACGATCACCTTCACCGGCTCGACCTCGAAGGAGATCAAGCGGGTCATCGTCGGCGGCAAGGACTACGAGGTGCTTCGCCGCGGCGGCTCCGAGCTCTACATCGGCCCGCATGGCGTCAAGGTGAATGACCTGGCCGACCTGTGGGATACCGACGTCATCGACGAGGTCGGCGTTGCCAATGACGGGGTCGAGAACACCACGCTGACCCTGACGACGCCGCTGATGCAGGTCCCGGGCCAGTATTCCAACTGGATGTTCGGCGAGGTGCTGAAGGTCGCGAAGCCCTTCCGCATCAAGTCGGTCGACGGCGACACCGAGAGCCACGAACGCACTATCGCGGCCGTCGAATACAACGCCTCGGTCTACGCCGACCCCTTGAACCCGATCCCGACGCCGAACTACTCGGATCTGCCGCTGGGCTCGGCCCAGGTCACGGATCTCCGGATCGCCGAAGACTTCGTCATCACCGGCTCGGTCCGCCGGCCCTACATCGCCGTCAGCTGGGGCCAGCCGCAGCTGGGCGTCTACATGGGCGCCGATGTCTGGGTCTCGCGCGAGGGCGCTGCCTACGCGCTCGAGGGCACGGTCGGCGGCGCCTCCACCGGCTTCCGCTTCGAGGCAAACCAGGGCGACCAGATCGGCGTCAAGGTCGTCGCCTATGACGTCGACGGCGTGCGCGCCGACTGGGCGTTCGCCCCGGCGATCGAGTGGACGGTCGGCGGCATCGGCGATGGCGCGATCGACCCGCCGACCCTCGTGAAGGCCGAGGGCGGTATCCAGCAGATCAAGCTGTCCTGGAACAACGACGCCGTCACCTATCTGCGCGGCGTCGAGATCTGGACCAGCAGCCAGCCCAATCAGGCTACCGCGACCCGCCTGGCGCTGGTCTCGGCCGACAGCTACATCCTGTCGCCGGTGCCGCCGGGCGTGGACTTCTACTTCTGGCTCCGCTCGGTCACGACGAGCGGCGACTTCTCCACCTTCACGGGCATGGTCTCGGCCCGGGCCAAGAGCATCACCGGGGGCGATTTCGACATCACGCCGCCGGCCGTGCCGACCGGTCTCGCCTACACCACCGAGCTGACGGCCGACGGGCGCGCGAAGCTCGTCATGACCTGGGACAACCATCCCGAGGTCGACGTCGTCGGCTACGACGTCGCCGTGCGCCCGGATGCGAACGTCAATGGCTGGGTCTACGGCCAGACGACGCAGCCCGAGCTCGGCGGCCAGCCGCGTTTCGAGATCGTGGTTGACCGCGGGTCCATCAGCTGGCTGAAGATCCGCGCCTACGACCGGACGGCCAACAAGTCGAACTGGACCGTCGCCCTCAAGGCGACGGCGGCCAAGGACACCACGCCGCCGGCGCGGCCGACCAGTGTGACCGCGACGCCGGCCCTGCGCGCAATCTGGCTGTCCTGGACCAATCCGACCGACACCGACCTCTCGCACATCGAGGTCTTCGCCCAGACGACGAACGTTGCCCCGGCCGCGGGCGCTGTCGCGACTGACCTGGTGCAGGGCACGACCTTCATGCTGGGCGGCCTGGCGCAGGGCGATCGGCGCTACTTCTTCCTGCGCTCGGTCGACACCTCGGGCAACAAGAGCGCGTTCACCGCGGCGGTGCAGGCCGTTGTCGGCGGCATCGACGGGACCGACCTGGATCCAGGCGCCCCGACCGCGCCCGCCAACCTGGTGCTCACGGTCGAGCCGGTTGACACCGAGAAATCGAAGATCATCGCCGTCTGGGATCGGAACACCGAGAGCGACGTCGACCACTACGAGACCGCGATCCGCGATAGCGCGACGCCGACCGCCTATGTCTACGGCACGGCCGCCCAGCCCGAGGCCGGGCAGTCGCCGCGCATGGAGTGGGAGGTCCCCCGCGCGAAGTCCTACTACGTCAAGATCAAGGCGGTCGACTTCTTCGGCAACAAGTCGGGCTGGGGCACCGCGACGCTGATTGCCGTGCCGCGCGACACGACTCCGCCGGCGCAGCCGACCAACTTCGCCGCGACCGGGCTCTTCAAGTCGGTCTACCTGACCTGGACGAACCCGGCCGACGCCGATTTCTCGCACGTCGAGATCCTGACTAAGACCTACGGCTCGTCCGACCCGCTGCGCGTCATCGCGACCACGGCGCAGCCGGAGATCGTCATCACCGGGCTTGGCGCCAACGAGACCAACGTCTTCTGGCTGCGCTCCGTCGATACCAGCGGCAACCCGTCCTCCGCTCTGCAGCTGGCGACGCCCGTCGTGACCCTGCGCGCGGTCGCCGACGACATCGCCGACGCCCAGATCACCGCGGCGAAGATCGCGGCCGGCGCCGTCAACGCCGCCGCATTCGCCTCGAACATCGAGCCGATCCTGATCCAGGGGTCTGCACCGGTGGCGCCGCCGCAGCCCGGCACCCGCCCGCAGATTATCTTCAACACCGCCGATGGAAAGCTCTACCGGTGGAACGGCACTGCCTGGACCACGGCAGTGCCGACTGTCGACCTGACCGGTCAGGTCACCGGCACCCAGATCGCCGATGCCGCGATCCTGGCATCCAAGCTGGCCGACAACGCCGTGACGGTCGCGAAGATCATCGACGGCGCCATCATCGGCTCGAAGATCCAGGACGCCGCGGTTACGGCAGCCAAGATTGCTGCCGGTGTCGTCGACGCGACCAAGTTCGCCGCCGGCATCTCGCCCATTTCCGTTGTCTCGACCGCCCCGACCGCCAACCCCGGCACGGGCCCGAAGGTCGTCTTCAACACGACGGACGGCAAGCTCTACCGCTGGACCGGCACGGCCTGGACTACGTCCGTCCCGACCGTCGACCTGACAGGCCAGGTCACCGGGACGCAGCTGGCCGACGCCGCGGTTCTGGCCTCGAAGCTGGCCGACAATGCGGTGACCGTGGGCAAGATCGCCGACGGCGCCGTGATCGGAAGCAAGCTGCAGGACGGCGCCGTCACCGGGGCGAAGCTGGCCCAGGCCGCGGTCGACGCGACCAAGTTCGCCGCCGGCATCGAGCCGGTCTCCATCGTCGCGGCGCTGCCGAACCCGGCCGGCTACACCGGGCCCAAGGTCGTCCTGTTCGGCGGCAAGCTCTACCGCTACTCGGCCGGCGCCTGGAGCACCGCCGTGCCGGCTGCCGATGTCAGCGGCCAGATCGTCAGCACCCAGATCGCCGACGACGCCATCACCGCGGTCAAGGTCGCCACCGGCGCGATCGACACCGCCGCCCTCGCCGCCAACGCCGTCAGCACGGCCAAGATCGCCGACGGTGCCATCGCAGCTGGCAAGATCGCCGCGGGCGCTGTGGACGCCTCCAAGCTCGCGGACGGGGCTGTCTCGACCGCGAAGTTCGCCTCCGGCATCGAGCCCGTCCTGATCCAGGCGAGCCCGCCGGTCGCCGCACCGCAGCCCGGCGTGCGTCCGCAGATCATCTTCTCCCAGAGCAATGGCAAGCTCTACCGCTGGGACGGCGCCGCCTGGACGACGGCCGTGCCGTCGACGGACCTCACCGGCCAGATCACCTCGACCCAGATCACCGACAACGCCATCAGCACGCCGAAGCTGGCGGCCGGCGCCGTCACGGCCGGGATCCTGGCTGCCAATGCCGTGACCGCTGGCAAGATCGCCGCCGACGCGGTGACCGCCGGCACCATCGCCGCCGCGGCCATTTCCGCTCGCGAGATCGCGGCCGGCGCGGTCAGTGCGACCAAGCTCTCGATCGGGTCCTGGGACAACCTGGTCAACGACCCCGAGTTCACCTTCGGCGGCGCGGACTGGAACCTCGGCAACTGGTCGATCATCGACACGCCCTACTCGGGGTCGGCCAGCTCGAAGGTGGCGACTGTCGCGGGCAGCACGGCGAACCAGCACATCGCCTCGGCCATGATCGAGGTGTCGCCGGGCGATCAGTATTACGTCGAGGCGGACGCGATTTCGACGTCGGACGCCAACGGCGCGTTCGCGCTCTACGCCTTCTTCTACGACAAGAACGGAACCAACCTCGGGCTGGCCCCCACCTACAGCGGTGACGCCGCGCTGTTCGGGCCGCAGACCGCGTGGGTCAAGCGCAAGGGCGTGTTCACGATGCCGGCGAACGTCCGCTCGATGCGGGTCGCGCCCTTGGTCTACGGCATCGCCAGCCCGGCGGGGTCGTGGCGTCTGTCGAAGCTCTACGTCCGCAAGCTGACCGGCACCGTCCTGATCGAGGATGGCGCGATCACCGCGGACAAGCTGGTCGCGAACGCGGTCACCGCCGGCAAGGTCGCGGCCGACGCCATCACCACGCGAGAGCTGGCCGCCGGCTCTGTCACCGCGGCCAACATCTCCGCCCTGGCCGTGATCTCGGACAAGATCGCCGCGAGCGCCATCACGGCCGACAAGATCGCCACCAACGCGGTGACCGCCGACAAGATCACGGCCGGCTCGATCACGACGGCCAAGCTCGCCACGGGGGCAGTGACCGCCGACACGATCGCCGCCAATGCGATCACGACGGTGAAGATCGCCACCGGCGCCGTCACGGCCAACGAGCTGGCTGCCAACAGCGTCGTCGCTGGGAAGATCGCTGCAGCTGCCGTCTCGACCGACCAGCTCGCGGCGAACGCGATCACGACCGACAAGCTGGCCGCCAACGCGATCACGGCCTCGAAGCTGGCCATCGGCACGTTCGACAACCTGGTGCCGGACCCGGTGTTCGCGGAGGGCGGTGCAGGCTACACCCTCAACGGCTGGGTTGTCGTTGACACGCCGGCTGCCGCTGACCTGGGCGTCATCCCCATCAGCTCCAAGATCGCCCGCGGCACGCCGATGGCGAGCAACCGGCACCTGATGACGCCGACGTGGGACGTCGCCCCGGGCGAGAAATACCTGGTCGAGGTTGAGGCGGTCTCCACCGTCGACATCAATGCGCCGCTCACCAGCTACATTCAGCTCTGGAAGGGTGACGGGTCCACTGCCGCTGCCACGACCGGGACCGGGACGGTCAGCCTGGCCTCGGCGTCCGCGGGCGCATGGCGGAAGCTCTCCGTCACGGTCACGATCCCGGCCGACGTGCGCCGGATGCGAGCCGCTCCCTACGTCGTGGCCAACGCTTCGGGTGCCGGCACCTGGTATATCGGCCGGGTCTACGCCCGGAAGATCGCCGGCTCGACCCTGATCGAAGATGGCGCGATCACGACCGACAAGGTCGTTGCGGGTGCCATCACCGCCAACGAGCTGGCGACGAACTCGGTCACCACCGCGAAGATCAACGCCGGGGCGGTGACCGCCAACGAGTTGGCTGTCGGCGCCGTCACCGCCGACAAGCTGTCGGCCAACAGCGTGATCGCTGGCAAGATCGCGGCTGGCGCGGTCTCCACCAACGAGCTGGCGGCCAACTCGATCACCTCTGGGAAGCTGCAGGCGAACAGCGTCACCGCTGGCGCCATCGCCGCGGGCGCGGTGAGCGCAACCCAGCTCGCCGCCGGAGCCATCACCACCGACAAGATCGCAGCCGGTGCCGTCGTCGCCGACAAGCTGGCGGTGGGGACGGTCAGCCAGAACCTGACACAGAACGGCGGCACCGAGATCGAGCCGACCGACACGGCCGGCTGGTATGTCTTCGCCGGTGCGGGAACCCTGACCACGATCGCGACGTCGCTCGCCGACATGGGCACTCGGCGCTTCGACCTGGCCGGACCGCAGGTTGCCGCCGCCTGCCGCCCGTTCCCGGTGAAACCGGGTGCGAAATACAGGGTGCAGTTCGACGCGGCGGCCACCTCGGCAGGCTCGACCGCTGGCCGCTATGCCCGCCTGATTTGGTGGAAGAGCGACCTTCCGGCCACCGGCCGCATCCCGGATACGAGCAACGGCGTGGCCGCGCTGATTGGTCCGGAGAACGGCGTCTGGAGCACGGCCGTCCAGCACTTCGACACCACGGTGACGGCGCCGGCCGACGTGAAGTGGGCGACCTTCGCGATCTACAACTGGATCAATGGCCCGACGAACCTCGCCTTCGACAACGTCGATGTGCGGGCAGACCAGCCGGCCGTGCTGATCCAGGACGGCTCGATCATCGGCTCCTCCATCGTCGCCCAGACGATCACGGCCGACCAGCTCGCCGCGAACTCGGTGACGACCGCCAAGATCAACGCCGGCGCCGTCACGGCGACCGAACTGGCGGCGGGATCGGTCCTCGCCGACAAGCTGGCCGCGAACAGCGTCATCGCCGGGAAGATCGCGACCGGGGCCGTCACCGCCGAGACCATCGCGGCGAACGCCGTGACCGCCGGCAAGCTGGCGGCCAATGCCGTGACCGCGGGGACTATCGCCGCCGGCGCGGTGTCCACCTCGCAGCTCGCCGCCGGCGCCGTCAGCGCGGACAAGATCGCCGCGGGCGCCATCACGACGCGCGAGCTGGCGGTCGGCACCTTCGACAACTTGGTCGTGGATCCCGTCTTCTTGAATGGCGGCGCGGGGTGGAGCCTGGCCGGCGTTTGGTCGATCATCAACTCGCCGTTCACCGACTCGGCGAGCACGAAGGTCGCGAGCACTGCCACCGGCACCACCAACCGGCACCTCGGGCCTGCCTCGATCGAGGTCGCGCCCAACGAGCAGTATTTCGTCGAGATCATGGCGCGCGCGTCTTCGGACGCCAATGGCGGCCTCTTCTCCTACATCATCTTCTACGACAAGGACGGGACTCAGCTCACTGCCGTCGCCGGAACCGGCACCAGCCAGCTCTCGCCGTCGACGACCTGGCAGTATATCCGCGTGTCCGTCACGGTGCCCGCGAACGCGCGCCTGATGTGGATCCGGCCCTATGCGCAGGCGCAGTCATCGCCGGCCGGGTCTTGGTATGTCTCGCGCTTCTATTGCTCGCGGAAGTCGTCCAGCGTGCTGATCGAGGACGGCGCAGTGACGGCGTCGAAGATCACGGCCGACCAGCTCTACGCCAAGATCGTCGCGGTCGAGGGCAACGCCTTCATCAAGTCGGCGCATATCGAGTCCCTCTCCGCGGCGCAGCTGACCGCCGGGACGGCGCTGGCCGGTTCCATCACCGTCGGCGGCAAGGCTCTGACCGCGATCTCCTCGGATGCTGCCACCGGCGCCCAGGACCCGGTCGGCCGCATCAATGCGGGCACCACCCAGATCGACCCCGGCAAGGTCACTATTTCGGGTGCGACCAAGCTGTCGGACTGGCGCTTCGGCGGCGACACCACCCAGATCAATGGCGGCGCCGTCGCGGCCAACACGATCACGGCCAACAAGGTGGAGATCGGCGTCCGCGGCGTGTCCGTCGAGAACATCCAGTTCAACTACGCGCCGGTGCCGAGCAGCTCGAACTGGACCCTGACCTGGACGGGCGGGTTCATCGCCTATGTCGACGACACGGGAGTGCGCGCGACCTCGACGATTCCCGCCAACTCCACGGGGGCGACCTGGACAGCCGGCACGGTGATCTACGTGTTCTGGATCAAGGGCGCGTCGAGCATCAATTTCACCACGACGCCGGCCACCGCCTTCCAGTCGGATCGCGTCGTGCTTTGCGCCTACCGGGGCGGGTCGAACATCGTGTCGAGCTTCGGCAAGACGATGATCGACGGCGACTCGATCCGGACCGGCACGATCACCGCGGCCCAGCTCACCGTGGCCAACGCGGTGATCACGGCGACGGCGCAGATCCAGGACGCGGTCATCACCTCGGCCAAGATCGCGTCGCTCGACGCCGCCAAGCTGACCGCCGGAACCGCCCTCGCGGGCTCGATCACGGTCAGCGGCAAGGCTCTGACCACCATCAGCGGCGAGGCCGCTCTGGGGGCGTCCGATCCGGCGGCTCGCATCAATGGCGCCGGCACGCTCATCGATCCGGGCAAGATCTGGGTCGCCGCCGGCCAGAAGACGCTGGCCGACTGGCGCTACGGGCCGGACGCGACCCTGATCGACGGCGGCAACATCGCGGCCAACACCATCAAGGCCAACAAGATCGACGTTGGCCTGCGCGGCGTCACGACTGAGGTGCAGTTCTCGACCGACCCCGGCTCCAACCGCGTCTTCTGGTCCGGCGGCTGGGTCATCTGGACGAACGCCAGCGGTCAAGCGTCCTCGAAATGGGTGAACGGCGGTCAGGCGCAGTTCACCGGGGCCAATGCCCTGATCATGGTCTGGCCCGAGGGTGCGGACTACATCGTGGCGACGGACGAAGCCAACGCGATGCAGCTCAGCAACCACGTCATCCTGGCGCGGTATGTCGGCGGCACCAACCTGACGACGAACTGGGGCCGGACGATCATCGACGGGTCGGAGATCCGGACGGGCTCTGTTCGCGCCTCGCAGCTCGTCCAGACCGAGAACCTGATCACCAACTCGGCCCAGATCGGCAACCTTACTGTGGGGTCGATCCACGTCCAGGACGGCTCGCTCTCGTCGACCACCAGCGTAGCCCCTGGTGACCAGAGCGGGATCGACCTGAACGCGCGGCGGATCGCCGACATCGCGTTCGGGCCCTACAGCAACAGCAGCCGCTGGCTCTTCTCCATGTCCTTCATCTGCAATGTGGAGAACAGCAACCAGGCGAACTTCGTCATCTACCGGGCCGTCAACGGCGCCGCCTCGGAGATCCGCCGGTTCAAGATCCAGTGCTTCGACCAGGGCAACTTCATTTGCCCGCAGATCATCGAGAGTGGATGGGGCGGGCAGTGGGTGTCCTATCACGTCGACTGCATCGCCGATAACGGCGGCGACAAAGTCGTCTGCCGCAACATCGTGGCCTCCATCACGGAGCTGAAGAAGTGAGCACGTCCGATCCGAATGAGCCCGTGCTGTTCCTGGTCTACGCTCCGTCCGACGGACGGATCGTGGCCAATGGAGCGGCCGCGCGCGGCGTCGCCGAGAAGCAGGCGCTCTATCTCGAGGATCGAGCAGTCCTGATCGTGGACGACCAGGCCGACCCGGAGACGATGTGTATCGTGGAGGGCGCCGTCGAGGCCCGGCCGAGCCTGCCCGAGTTCGACCAGACCGAGATCGCGGCCGACGACACCGATGTCGCCACGATCTCCGGCCTGCCGGACCCCTGCACCGTCATCGTCGACGGGGTCGCGCATGCCATTGAGGGCGGCTCGCTGGCGCTCTCGAGCCCCATGCCGGCCACCTACGTCGTCGAGATCAAGCACTGGCCCTACAAGGAGGCGCGCTATGAGATTGTCGCTCGCTAAGGACCTCGAGCCGCTGCGCACCGCGGCGCGGGCCAAGATCGACGCCGAGGCCGAGGCCCTGCGGCTGCGCTACATCACGCCGGGCGAGGGCCAGGCCATGGTCTACCAGCAGAAGGCGGCCGAGGCTGAGGTCGTCGTGTCGCTGCCGATCGGCGAGGCAGCCAAGACCGACTTCCCGGTCCTGGCGGCCGAGATCGGGCCGACGGTGCCGCCGACGGAGAACGAGGATGCGGATCTTCGGGCGGCGGCCCAGGTAGTGCTGAACATGCGCGCCATGTGGGCCGGAATCGCCGCCGCGATCGAGGCGCTGCGGCTTACGGCAAAGAATGCCGTCGCGGCCGGCGGAACGCCGGCCGAGATCGAAGCTGCCAGCAATGTCTCCTGGCCGTGAAGCGCGCTTGCTCCAAAGAGCGCTAGCGACCGGCCAGGCGCGAATGTTAGAATAAGTCATCACTGACTGAGTGGTGACGCCATGACCGAGGCCTCTGATGACCGCCTCTCCGTCATGCGTGCCGAGTTTTCGGCCCGCATGGCGGCTGTTGAGGACTGCCTCGGCCGCCTGACCACGGCTGTCGAGCGCCTTTCTGACAACCGCGAACGCATCCTCGTCCTCGAGACCCGCTTCGAGGTCGAACTCTCGCATATCCGCTCGGAGCAGGCGGCGATCCGCAAGCTTCTGGAAGATGGCGCCAAGGCCGACAGCGAGCGCGATCGGTCCCTGACCAGGCTGCAGCTGATCGCCGGCGCCGCGCTCTTCGTCGCCGGGGCGGTCATGGCCAGCCTCCTCAAGAAAATCCTGCCGGGAGCCTTCTGATGCGCCTGCTGCGCCTCCTGAACCTGCTGGAGCCGGGCAAGCCGGTCATCAGCATCACCAAGGTCTCGATGTGGCTCTCGCTCCTGACGGTCGAGGGCCTGGTCGTGACCTACGTCCTCGGCTACCTGCTGGGTAGCGAGCCGCTCGACATCGTGCCGATCATCGCCGCCGTCGGCACCTTCTTCCTGACCACGGTCGCCTACGCCTGGCGCCGCTTCGTGGCGTGGCAGACCGGCTGCCCGGGGCTGAAGCCGGACCCGGAGGAAGGGAGGGCGTCGTGATCGAGCTTCTCTCCACCATCACCTGGGTCCGGGACAACTGGAAACTCGTTCTCGCGGGCGCTGGGGCGCTCCTCGTCGCTGGGGCTGTCGCGTATCACGTCTTTCGCGTGGACTCGCTAGACGACGCTCTGAGCGCGTCCCAGCATGCGCTGCAGATCGAGCAGGGCGCTCGCATCGTCGCTGAGCAGACGATCGCGGATCTCGAGGCCCAGCATCGGCAGATGATCGCCCGGCAGACGGCCCTGGTTCACCGCAACCAGCTCGCCGGCGCCGAGATCGCCCAACTGACCCGCGACATCACCAACCTCCAGCTCGAAAGGGGCCTCAATGAGGATCCGGATCAGAGCGCTGATGCTCTCAATGCCCTTGCTAGCCGCTCTAACCGCCTGCTCGAGCGCTCCACCGTCATTGCAGGTGGTGCCGCACCAGCTGGAGATGCTGCACCCTGAGCCGCCGGCGCCAGTGCAGCTCACCGACGAGACCTGGGAAGCCTGCCAGACGCCCAAGGGTCCGCGGCTCTGCATCACTGCAGCCGACGCCGAGGCCCTGATGAAGAACCGCGCCGAGCTGGCGCGCTGGGCCGCCGGCGTGAGCAATCTGATCCGCTTCTACCGCGGCGATCAGTAACGCGGTCGCATTCACGGCGCCGGCCTCTTCGGCCCATGGGCATCACCGGCCGTTGCCAGCGCTCACCTACTTTTCTTGGATTCTGTGGAGGGAGAAACGGCGGACCGTCCGCGTTCTCTGAAGAGCGGACCGGCTTCGGCGGCGGGCGCTGGAGCAGCATAGGGTTGGGCTCGCACATTCTGTGGCCACGCCAACGCAAGTTTTTCTCTCGATACTCCGTTGAAGTCGAGAAATACTCCCAATATTGATTTCGCCCCAAGGAGTAACTGATCGAACGATGGTAATTCTACCGCATACGATGCCTCCGCTAGCTGACGAGCAACGTCGAATAAGCCGTCGGAGACGGCGCCTCTTGTAACATATTCGGCAATGATTTCCGCTGGTATCCGCTCCGCTTCGCTATAGAAACCATACTCAACTTGCTTGGCAACCGCGGAGCCATTTTCCGCATACTTTCGGACAAGCCCCAACGCGCCTCGAATCGTGGGTATTGTTCCTCCTGCATCAGTTTGACCAAACCGGATGCTATTGGTGACAGATTCTCTCCGTTCCTCAATTGGACGAAAGATTTGTTCCGCCAACATATAATCCAGGCTTATCGTCACAAGAGCAGCGGTGAAGAAGCAAAGCCTAACCGCGATGTTGGATTGAACGGAACCTGGTTGCGATAAAACTGCCTGCTCAGCAAAAAAGAGGTTGGCCGCAAGGCATCTATTGGTTGAATGCACACCCATTCCAGATAAAAGGGCCGTTCGCGCCTCATAAAGAGCTTGCCGCCACTCACTCGATCTACGTTGCTCATCAACGGCTTTCACCGCCTCATCGAACTCTGTCGAGCTTAGCTGATTAGATGCCTTCAGCTGCTCGTCCCGGATCAGTTCGCCGATTCCATCACCGTCCAGAAGCATGACATTCAAGGCCCGTGCCAGTCTGCGCGAGCCAATACGCTTGTCGGTAGTTGCGACAATAGCGCCATCCACGCCCAGTGCGGACTGAAGCCCCTTCGTCCAGATCAGGCGCTCCGAAGCCCTTGGTGATTTGCGGTTCTTGACGTCGACTATCAATCGACGGCGCGTGGAAGCGCCCGGCCGCTCGTAGAGCCAGAGATCGATGTCGGTGACGTCGTCTCCATCCACCCGGAACGGAACCCCTCGCACCACGAAATATCCGGCCCGCCAAAAGTAGGCCTTTAGGGTGTCTTCCAGATCCAAACCCTTCGCTCCCGGCCGTGAGGGCGTCATCAGAATGTCCCCGTCGTTCGCAGGGCTTGCAGAACATCTTCGGTCATCCGCTTGCTGGCTGGCACCTGCTTCTGGCGCAGGTCTGCCCGGGTCTTTTCCGGACCGGTGTAGTCAGTCATCCGCCCA
Organism: Inquilinus sp. OTU3971; assembly: GCF_038440215.1. Lineage (NCBI taxonomy): Bacteria > Pseudomonadati > Pseudomonadota > Alphaproteobacteria > Rhodospirillales > Rhodospirillaceae > Inquilinus > Inquilinus sp. OTU3971. The sequence goes on from NZ_JASATH010000002.1 coordinate 98,632, forward strand.
GGCAAAGGTCGATCGATCGCATTGGTCGACGCGGCCTCTCCCCTGGTGAGCACCTGGAGCGCCATCTCACCTATGTCGCGCTTCAGCAACCTCATCCTATATCCGTATCGCTCTCCCTTGGTCACCTGGATCACACCCTTCGTCTCCAACACTCTGTAGTCCTCACCGATCGCCGTAGCTGGACCGATTTCGTCGCCCAGGGTAAGCCTTCGCAGCAGCGCTCCAATATCCTGAATCCTACCTCGTCCCGCAGTGCTCTGTGACATGCCATAGGACAGCGCGGCCACGAGGGCCTTTGCCAGATCGAACGCGTCATCCGCCATCGGATCGTTGAACTTGTGGAACGCAGCCGGCCGCGTAACGAATCCAAACTCGCCCGAGGGATTCGCCACCAAATTAACGTCATACATCCCCGCCGATCGCAGCTTCTCAAAAAGCTGAACGCCAAGAATTCTCTCCGATTCTTCGAAACCTATACACCCGACGGCGGCAAGGCGGCTATCAAGATCGGTCACCTTTAGTTGGTCAGCGGTAGATAATGATTGAAGCACTCGGTTGACTTTATTTATATTGTCTCGGCGAAATACGTTTCCATTAAAATACAGCTTGTCGCTGTTCTTTCCTTCTGCATCGACAAATCCAACCATCTCGGACCTGATCAGAAAGTCATTGACCACTTGTTTAGGCAATTTGAATTCGTCCGAGATAAATTCCCCAGTCCGGCTATGGGGAACAGGAGCAGCCGAAGCAAGCTCTGCAATCGCAATCGCGGCTCGTTCCTCCTGGGTAGGTTCCTGCTCCTCAAAAATATAGGCAGCGTGCTGGACTGTTGCTGCGCTCGAAAGTCCCACAACGCTCACGTCGCCAGCCGTTGACACGTCTATGACGCGTCTGCGCTCCAGCACTCGCAGGAGTTCGGGCAATTCTGTGCGCGGATTGAGTCCCGCGGCTCTGGCCAAAGCGGCAACCTTTTTTGTGCCGATCGCCACTTCGTCGGAGGCCGCAAGCTGGGATAGAAGAGAGGCCGCCTTGCCAGCCGCGTCCAATGCTGGAAATTCGGACGAACCATTAATCGTCGCTGATGTTTTCTTGCCGTGATGCACCACCCAGGCGCCCTTCGCGCCGAGATGAATACCGTCATAAAATTGGCTCATGTCGTGAAAATCCTCCCGGTCAGCTTGCCGCCGACTCGCCCAATCGTATCGGCAAGGCCGGTTACGCGGCGAGTCCGATTCGCGTGAAGGCTCCAAGCGAATTCGCGGAACCAAAAATGGGATAGGATGGATCAGTCATTACTGACTATAATGAAGGATGATCACGAGATATGGAGGTAGCCCAGTCCCTTGCTTCCACCTTCCGGCAGCCCTCCTCTTTCGTGAGACACATGGCCAAGAAATTCGACATCCGCGCCAGGCGCGACCGTTCCAGCGACCGTTCCAAGAACATCCTTCCCCTCGTCGACCAGAACCAGCCCCGTATCCGCCGGGCCGCCCAGGAGCCGCTCAAGGCCCTGACCATGGCACAGAGCGAATACATGGCCGAGATCCTCGGCCGGACGCTCACCTTCGGCCTCGGGCCGGCCGGCACCGGCAAGACCTATGTCTGCGGTCGCCTTGCTGCCAAGGCCCTTCAGAACTGCGACACCGACAAGCTGATCATCACTCGTCCGGCGGTCGAAGCCGGCGAGAGCCTGGGCTTTCTGCCCGGCGAGCTGGATGAGAAGTTCGAGCCGTTCTTCGCGCCGTTCCGCGACGTGCTCGAGGAGGCGCTCGGCGCCGGCCATGTGCAGGGCATGATCGCCGCCGGCCGCATCGAGGCGCTGCCCCTGGCGCATATGCGCGGCCACACCTTCAAGCACGCCTGGGTGATCCTCGACGAGGCCCAGAACACGACCCCGGCGCAGATGAAGCTGTTCCTGACCCGCATCGGCCAGAACGCCAAGGTCATCATCAACGGCGACCTGTCGCAGAAGGATATCCCGGGCTGCAGCGGTCTCCTGGATGCGATCGAGCGGCTCGCCGGGCTCGAGGACATGGCGATCGTCGAATTCAGCGACGCGGACATCGTGCGGTCTGGCATCGTGCAGCGCATCGTCGAGCGGTATCGCTATAACAACGACGATGCAGACGATAGCGACGGCGTGAAGAGGTATCTCCGCGTCGCCTGACGCGGGGATCCATGGCACACGACGCTCACACCGAAGCCGCGCTTGGCCGTTTCATTGGCGATGATCTCGACCGGGACACGCTCGATGAACTCCAGGCGCGGCACATTTCCCAGAAGTTCTCGTCGGTGGAGCGCGAGTTGTTCGGCCGGAAGTGGTTCGACTACCGCTTCATGCACCCGACCACGGCCACCTACTTCTTCGCGGACTGCTACAAGAGCGCGGTGCGGGACGCCTACCGGACCTTCGTCGACGCGGGAACGGCTGAGGACCGCAAAGGGCTCCAGAAGGACGATATGTTCGAGCTGGGGTCGCGCGGCATCACCGGCATCTGGCGGGCGCGGCAGCACGCGGACCTCTACGGCGTGCCCTATCGGTTCTGGTGCCGAAAGGCCCTCGGCGCGATCTACCAGGCCGGCTGGTTCTCCTGGCCCGGCCGCCCGAAGTGGATGCAGGTGCCGATGCCGCAGAACCTCTACGGCGATGTGGCGGTGCCGGCGGTCTGCGAGGCCTGGTCGGAGGAGACGAGCTCCCGCCTGATCGCCGCCGCCGACGCGCGCTACGGGCTCGAGGCGTTCCAGGGCAATCCGCACCAGGTCGCTCACGAGGCCTGGCTGGTGGCGCAGCTGCGCAAGCGTGCCCGGCCCGAGTTCCTGCTGGCCCGCCTGATCCATGTCGACCGGACCCTGCGCGAGGAGACCGCCCGCGCCGAGTTCGGCCCCGAACTGGTCGCCAAGGCGGCCGAAATTCATCGCGTGTAGTAAGTCAGAACTGACTATAACAGCGACGCAACGAACGAGGTTCTGATGTCCCGTCCCACCCTGCATCTCCAAGACCGCTCGGCCCCGACGCGCACCGTTGAGTTCCGCGATCGTCGTCCTCGGCCGCCGCGCCCGCACCGCGAGAAGCGCTGGAGCCACCAGGACGACCTGACGGCCGCCATCGGCAAGAAGGTGAGTGCGTTCGCGACCGGCAATCTCATCGTCGACGGGCGTCTGCTGGCTGCCGACCAGTTCACCGTCAAGATCGACTATGTGGACCCGGCCGACGAGATCAGCGGCCCGACCGTCTTCTTCAAGCACGCCATTGTGGGCTTCCGTATCCTCGAGGACTGACCATGTCGACCGCTGCGGTCAGCAAGGTCTACGAGTTCGACGAGACCTTCCAGAGCAAGATTGCCGCCCTTGTGGTGCGGGACACGGTCTTCTGCCAGCGCTCCGAAGGGCTGGTGAAGCCGGAGTTCTTCCTGAACCAGGCAGAGGCCTGCCTGGTCAACATCGGCCTGAGCTACTACGAGCGCTACCGGAAGGCGCCGGATCGCACCGTCTTCGTGAAGCTGTTCAAGGACGCGCTCACGGACAAGCGGATCCCGGCGTCGATCGCGCCGGAGGCCCGCGACAAGGTCGTGGCGCTCTTCAAGACCGACGTCTCCGACCGCGACTACATCGTGGACGAGGTCGCGACCTTCGCCAAGCACCAGGCCGTCGCCGAAGCGATCTACAACTCGGTCGACCTGCTGGAGAAGCGTGACTTCACCAAGATCGAGAAGTCCATGCGGGTCGCCCTCGACACCGGGTCGATGGGCGATTTCGGCGCCTACGACTATTTCGAGGAGATCGCGAGCCGGACCGAGGAGCGTCTCGACAAGCTCGCCGGCAAGGCCCCGCCGCGCGGCATCCCGACCGGCGTCAGGGCGCTCGACTGCGAGCTGATGCACGAGGGCTTCGGCCGCAAGGAGCTGACGGTGTTCATGGGCGGCCCGAAGTCGGGCAAGACCATGGCGCTGGTCAACTTCGCCAAAGCGGCGTCGCTGCAGGGCTACAACGTCCTCTACGTCACCCTCGAGGTGGCGGCCCGGATCATCGGCGAGCGTCTCGACGCCAGCTTCTCCGAGGTCGCGCTCAAGGGCCTGAAGGACAAGATCCGCGACGTCGAGAGCAAGATCCTCGACCTGCAGAAGCGGGCCGGCGCGCTCAAGATCCACGAGTTCCCGACGGGCTCGATGAAGCCATCGGACCTCCGCCGGCTGATCTCGTTCTACCAGGCTCGCGGACTGATGTTCGACATCGTGTTCGTGGACTACGGGGACATCATGGCCCCGGAGTTCCGGACCGACAACCCGATCGAGAACAGCAAGTCCATCTACGTCGACCTGCGCGGCATCGCCGTCGCCGAAAACATCGCCGTCGTCACCGCGACCCAAACCAATCGCGAGGGCGCCAAGGCCGCCACGGCGAAGATGGAGCACGCGGCCGAGGACTTCAACAAGGTCCGCATCGCCGATCTCCTGGTCTCGATCAACGCGACCGACGACGAGCGCGCCATGAACGAGGCCCGGCTGTTCTTCGCCGCCTCGCGCAACCAGGCGGGCAACTTCACGCTTCGGATCAAGCAGGATCTGGAGAAGGCGCAGTTCCTGATCCGCGTGCTGGCCAAGGAATAGCGATCCCGCGCTTGCGGGAAAGGGAGAGTGCGCGAATGAGCGCTGAGTTCGACGAGGCACTGGATGCCCTCGACATGGAGTTCCTGTGCGACCATGAGGGCATCGATTACAAGATCACCCACGGCTCCAGCGGGCAGCAGCTGCACCTGAAGGAGTGCCCGTTCTGCGGCAACTCGAAGTGGAAGACCTACGCGAACCTGGAGACGGGTCGCGGCAACTGCTTCGTGTGCAGCACCGGCTTCAACAAGTGGTCGTTCATCCGGGCGCATCTCGGCGACCCGACCGTGGCCGGCGTGCGCGATTTCGTGCGCCAGGTCGTGCGGGCGCAGGGCTGGCGGCCGAAGCGCCGCATCGCGGTTGCGGTCGACGAGACCACGATCAAGCTGCCGCTCTCCTTCCCGCTGCCGACCGAGGATGGCCAGAACCTCGTCTACCTGGAGCGCCGCGGCATCACCGCGGAGCTCGCGGGCTATTTCCGGCTGCGCTTCTGCGCCGATGACTGGTGGCGCTACATCCGGGACGACGGCAAGCCCGGCGGCCAGAACTTCGGCAACCGGGTGATCATCCCGGTCTACAACCTCGACGGCGAGCTGGTGACCTTCCAGGGCCGCGACATCCTCGGCACCAGCGACCGCAAATACCTCTTCCCGATGAAGCTGCCGGCGACCGGCCGCTTCCTCTACAACGGCCAGAACGCCCGGCGCGCCAAGCGCGCGGTGATGGGCGAAGGCGCCTTCGACGTGATCGCGCTCAAGGCCGCGGTCGACGAGGACGAGGCGCTGCGGGACATCGTGCCGATCGGCTCCTTCGGCAAGCATCTGAGTTACGGCAGCGCCGATGGCGTCGACCAGCTCGGCCAGTTGCTCGCCCTCAAGCGCGGGGGCCTCGAGGAGGTCATCATCTGCTGGGACGGCGAGGTCGAGGCGCTCGAGGCGGCGATCGAGGCCGCCCTCCGCATCGGCAATGTCGGTCTGCTGGCCCGGGTGGCGCTCTTGCCCAAGGACAAGGACCCGAACGAGGTCGCGCCGGCGATCAGCCGCGAGGCGATCTACAAGGCGATCCTGATCGACCGTCACTCGGCCACGCGGCTGCGGCTCAAGAATCCATATCGATAAGTCAGCAATGAGTGTGTGACCCTGTCGCGTCGTCGCTATAATCAAGAAGACAGCGACGAGGGGCGGAAGATGTAATGACAACCGTCAAGAAAATATCGATGCCGCATAATGGCGGCACGAAGGAATACCACATTCTCAGCGTTGTAGACGAGACCGCCGGTCGAGGCGTCGTCATCACGCGCTGGGGCAAGGCCGGCGCCTGGGGACAGTGCGAAGCCAAGAACTTTGAGAACGACGACGGCTTCACACTCGGAAGCATTGTCGACGATTACTTCTCCCAGCGCATGCGTGACAAGGAGACTCGCGGCTACAAGCGGCCGCCTCGAGGCGTCGAGGAGCTGTCATACGCCAGCCTCGGCGACGAGGCACTGCGGAAGTCGCTCATGGGCTATGAGCGGAAAATTCCGGAAGCGATGGCTTGGCTCTATGGCGGCGCGTCCGACGCCGCCACCGCAAGCCCGGGGGCCGAGACCGACCCGGTGCCCGAGAACGTCGACGCCGCCACGAAATCCAATCCTCTGTGGGGAACCTGGTGATGAGCACGCCGCACGGCTACGAGGTGATGCGCTCCCTGTCGCCCGCGAACGAGCTGACCTTCGTCTGCCCGATCTTCGAGCGCGAGGTCGAGTTCCGCGACTGCGCCCGGCAGCATGAAGCGAACATGTGCGGCAAGCGCGACCAGGTCGAGCCTGGCTGCGCCGCCTGCATGGCCGCGAACAAGTGCCCGGTCCGGCACATGCTGCAGGAGGAATGGATCGAGCGCCGCACGATCTATTTCAGCGCCGAGCCGCGCCAGGCCAGGCTGAGCGCCCGCGTCTGGGATCGGATCAAGTCGGTGCTGATCCCGGAATTCATCCTGAAGCGCTTCCCGGTCCCCGACCCCGACCTCGCGGCCATCAACGCCTGCAACGAGGCCGCGGTGCCCGCCGGCGCCTCCAGCGACGCTCCGACGCGCTCTAAGGGCCGCCGGGCGGGCAAGGCCCCTGCGCCCCGCACGACGGCGCGCGGGGTCGCCGACGCCGCCCCTGCGGCCGACACGACGAGCTACGCGGACGTCATCACCCGGATGGCGGCAAAGGAGACGGCGCCCAGCGCGCCGAAGCCCGCACCCAAGCCGCCGGCGGCCGCCGCGGCACCCGTCACACCGGCCGCGCCCGCGCAGCCGAAGACCAACCCGACGCCGACGAGCGGCAAGTCGCTCCTCGCGCTCGCCCTCGAAATGAAGCGTAAGAAGGGAGCTGTGTCCGCCTGATGCGCGACTTCCAGATCACCGCCGTCCTCGACGATATCGCCGCCTCCTCGAGCCCGAAGGAGAAGGTCGAGATCCTCTCCAGGTTCAAGGACAACGAGGCGTTCAAGCAGTTCCTCGTCCGGACCTACAACCCCTACATCACCTATGGCGTCACGCCCCCGAAGGTGGAGTCGGCCGGCAAGATGCAGTTGACGCCCGAGAGCAAGGCGTGGGTCGTGCTCGACATGCTGGCCGAGCGGAAGCTCACCGGCAACGCGGCCAGGGAGACGGTGCTCGAGCTCCTGCTCGACATGACGCCGGAGAGCGGCCGGATCTTCACCGCGATCCTCGCCCATGATGTGCGTGCCGGCTTCACAGCGAACTCGATCAACAAGGCGATCCCGGACCTGATCCCGGTCTTCGCCATGATGCGGGCCCACAGTTTCGAGCCGAAGCGCATCAAGTCGTGGCCGGTCGCCGCCGAGCCCAAGCTCGACGGCTGGCGCGTGATCGCGTTCGTGGACGAGAAGGTCGTCTTCTACACGCGCGGCGGGAACGAGATCACGACGCTCGAATCCCTGAAGCCGGAATTCGGTAAGCTGCGGGCCGAACTGATCAAGATGGGTGGCCCCGGCCGCTTCGTGATGGACGGCGAGGTCATGTCCGGCGCGTTCAACGAGACCAGCAGCGTGGTCCGCCGGAAGAACGAGCAGGCCGAGGACGCCGTCTTCCATGCGTTCGACCTGGTGTCGGCGGCCTATTTCATCGACGGGACGAAGACGGAGACCCCGGTCTACTGCAAGCGCCGGCCGATGCTGGAGCGCCTCGTGACCGCCGTCGGCAGCGATCGGGTCAAGCTGGTCCCGCGCTACCTGGTCAACAGCCTCGAGGAGATCGAGGAGCTCTACGGGAAGGTGCGCGCCCGTGGCCTGGAAGGGCTGATCGTCAAGGATCTGGACGCGCCCTACGAGAAGAAGAAGTCCTACCACTGGCTCAAGATCAAGGCGGAGGAGACCGTCGACGCCAGGATCACCGGCGCCTACGAGGGCGAGGGCAAATACGAGGGCATGCTGGGCGGCGTGCTGGTCGATGTCGACGGGGTCGAGGTCGGGGTTGGCGGCGGGATCTCCGACGAGCAGCGCCGCGAGTTCTGGGACGCCTGGCTCCGCGACAAGCTCAAGATGGAGAACGAGCCGGAGCTGGCCGACCTCCCGGGTGAGCTGGAGCTGGTCGGCCGCATGGTCGAGGTCAACTATCACGAGAAGACGCCCGACGGCTCGCTGCGCCACCCCCGCTTCGTGCGGTTCCGCGACGACAAGGCCGACGAGGTGCCCGACGCCGAGCCCGAGCTCGAGGAGGCAGCTTGATGCGCCTGTTCATCCCCACGATCGGCGACCAACTGGAGCTCGCCGCGGACTGGACGTTCGCCCTTCACGCCGAGCGCCGCAACTGGAACGTCCGCTTACCGTGGTGAGGTGGCCCGGATCATCTTCGAGACGTTGCGTGACGCTCGGCGCCCGATGACGACGGACGAACCGACGATGCACGTCATGGCCACACGCGACCTGAACACGTCAGACAAGCCGCTGCTGAAGACGGTCGCGAAGCGCGTCGGGTCGTGCCTGCGGCACTATAGGAGCAAGGGGGTGATTCGGTCCGCGACCGATACAAACAATCGAAAGTTATGGTCGGCCGGATAATCGGATATTCAGAGATCGCACGCCCAATCTCGTAAGTCATTGATATTGAGTCGTTTTTTGTCTAGCAGATTCCGTTGAAGAATCAATGGGTTATCTGTTGACTTGTTCTGATACCCCCGGTAGGATTCGAACCTACACAGCCCTGTGAGGTCGGGACCTCTTCGGGCAGCGGTGCTGATAACACCGCCGCGTCTTACCAGTTGCGCCACAGGGGCCAAGAACAAACCAAAAGGGCTTCTACAGGGGAGTACTCCGGGCGGGATTCGAACCCACATGATCGCCTCGCGGACTGACCGGCCGAGTCGCAGTCGGCTGTGTATGCCAATTTCACCACCGGAGCATCGACGCCAGCGGCCCTAATCGCTGGCGTTTTCTTTTACAGGCGCTAGTCGCCCTCCTGGCGCCTCCCGCCTTCGTGGTCATCCAATTCGTCGCCGGTCTCGATGCCGAAGCCATAGCCGGCAACATGGTATCGACCACGGTCGACTCGCACCAACTTCCCTTCCCGCATCAGATAGCCCAGCACGTTGTGGATCTGCTTGGGCTCGGCCTGGATGCCATTCCGCTGGAGGGCGGTTTGCACGGCCGGGGCGGTCCATTCGGCACCCGGCGATTTCTCGAACAGCTTGACCACATTGTCGAAAACCAACGTCCCACGACTGTGTCGGCGTTCCTGACGGCGCGCATCAATCTCTGGCGCGACGCCTGGTCGTCTATCCTGCGGCAGAACATTGATCAGCGCGGCGATGGCGCGAGAGATGCGATCTACCTCAGCATCTGCGACGACGACTCGCTGCCGCGCCTCTGCCGCTTGCGTCCTGGCTTGCTCCAGTCGCACGGTCAACTCTGACAGCGCAGCACCGATTGGCCCGGTGTCTTTGCCGGGCGAGCCTTGATCGGCTCCAGTGCTAACCCATCTCTCTGTGGATGAATCTGACATTCTGACCAGAGCGTAGAGCAATCCAACTGTCTGCGCAATATCAGAATAATTCGTCGGACATTTTTGAATCATCCTTTCCGAAGTTTCGCGGAAAACCTATGATTTCCGTAAGGTGCGTTTGCTACCTAATG